>NZ_NKFM01000060.1:0-62751 GCF_002223085.1 Burkholderia sp. HI2714
ACAACCAGGCACTCATCGCGCTGGCACGGCGACGCTGCGACGTCCTGTTCGCCATGCTGCGCGACGGCACCATTTACCAACCCAAGTCAGCCCCTAACGCTTGACGAAAGACATAGGGGCACCCCCCTGGGAGCGACAATGATCGACGTCACACAGGAATCCGGAGTTGATCGTGGAATACCCCATCTTTATCACCCGACAGGAAGGCTCAGGCTATCGCGGATGGCTGCCGGATTTTCCCGGCGCGCACGTGGAGGGCCACACATACAGCGAGTTGGCAAACACCGCAAACGACCGGGTCAATGAACTGTATGACCAATGTGCGCGCCTAATTCCGTCCCCGACAACGGACATGGCGGCATTGCATGCGTCGTGCATCGACGATGGCGAGGGAATCTGGAGGTTCATTGATATCGCCCGGCCGACGTCGTGTTCGGTGCTGGTCTTGCTATGCCTCCCCAAGCAGCTCGTCGAAAAGATCGATGCAGTGGCGAAATCGCGCCATATGAGCCGCGAAGCGTTGGTGGCCGAGTGTACGGAAGGAATTGGCCACCCAGCGTTGCGGTCCTCCTGCCACGAACTTGTCTTGGCGTAGCTGCCGAACGCGACTCAGCGAATTCAACTGCCCGGGTTGCGTCGCTTCACCGATGCGAGAAAGTGATGCATGCGCCATTTGTCGTCACAAGCGACGCGCCAAAGTAAAAAGCCGGCGCTTGGCCGGCTTCGAGTTCCGCCTTGCTGGGGCGGCTCCACGTTCTGTTTGAGAGCGAGGAGTTTTGCTACACATGCGCTATAGGTTCGGCAGAAAACCCATGCCCAGACGTTTCCTTGCATCGGAAATACGTTGCTTGGGTGTAACGGCTTTCCACGAATGGGCATGGCTTCTCTGCCGCTCCGGGTGAACCACGGGCATTCCATCGTCGGTCGCGCGTGCCTCCGCCTGTTCTTGTTGCTCGTCCTTCACATTTTTTTCCCATTTCGGGTAATCGTTCATCAACATGCTCCCTCCACAACCCCAGTTTCGTCATTGATTGGCTCGCGCCGCCCGAGTCGAGATAAAACTGCGCAAGCGATACGGATCGCGACGGCCCACTTCGATCACGGCGTTTACATCTCGATGAAGTCTGCGGCCGATCTGCAGTCTGTGCGTCATGTGTCAGCCTGCTCGTGCGAGCGTCTGAAGTCGGTACGCTGCCGTACGGGCGGGATGGCATGGATGCGGGTCTGGCATCAGCGCCGTTTCTCAAGGCGCTTCAAATCAGGGAGCAGGCGGTCGAATTCTCGCCTTACAACGCCGTAGCATTCGCACACGCGCTTCTCAAGCCCGGAGCGATCCAATACCTCGATGTGCCCATAGTTGTACCGGATCAACCCGGCATCCTGAAGTTTCAGCGCAGCTTCCGTCACGCCCGACCGGCGGACACCGAGCATGTTGGCGATCAGTTCCTGCGTCATTTTCAGTTCGCTCGATGGCAGGCGATCGAGGCTGAGCAGGAGCCACCGACAGAGCTGCTGATCGATCGAGTGATGTCGATTGCATACGGCTGTTTGCGCCATCTGTGTGATGAGCGCCTGGGTGTAGCGTAGCAACAGCCGCTGCATCGAACCGCCTCGACAGAACTCGTCTTTCAGGATGCGCGCATCGAGTCGGTAAGCGTGTCCCGCGCTTTGGACGATCGCGCGGCTCGGGGTTGTTTCGCCCCCCATGAATAGCGCGATGCCGATCAACCCATCGTTGCCGACGATGGCAATTTCGGCTGAGGAACCGTCTTCCATCACGTACAACAGCGACACGATGGACGTCGTCGGAAAATAGACGTGACTGAGCGCACCACCCGACTCGTACAGCACCTTTCCCAACGGCATGTCGATCAGCACGAGCTGCGGCGAAATATGCGCCAGATCTTCTACCGGTAATGCTGCCAGCAGATGATTTTCGATCATGGATGGCTGACCCGACATATGTCACTCCTCCAGTGGCTGCAGCCTCTACCCAAGACGCCCCAACGACACGAAGCGTCATCGGCTTGAGACTCGAACTCGCGAAGCAGACCTTGCGCGAGAATCCTGGCGTCTTCGAGCGCGAGACCGTACTGCTCTCGATGCGATATCGTCCAGAATGACTTTCTGCGTGTATTCGATCATCCTAGCACTCCGGGTGAAATCGAACGGATGCGGTCGACTCCGGACAGGTCGACGGAAAGCTGGCAAGGACGATCCGGCGACATCGGACCAATATGCCCCGTCGATTACTACTACACGCGATGTTCGGGCAGCGAGCGATCCTTTCGGATATTCCCCCGCCAGGATCGATGCCTGGGCTTTCGCGTCAAGGCTGATTCTCGTACGGCGGAAATGCCGACAGGCGTGGATCGTCCACCGCGCCACCGACGGTGAAATGATACAGGGATTGCCAAGCATGATCCTTCGCGCCGAGCAATGCGTGCATTTCATCATCGAAAAAACAGCCGATCCCCGTCGCGCGTACTCCGGCGGCTTCTGCTTCGAGATAGAGCGCCTGGCCAAGCATGCCGCATTCCCAGAACAGATGGCGATAACGCCATGGTTGCTTCAACGCGATTTCGAATCTCGCGATCATCCCAAGCGCAAAGCAGGAATCAGCACCGATATCCTGGTGGCAGCAAATCAACTTTGCCGCCACGCGCAAATCGTAAGGCAGCAGAAAATAGAGCGGCAGATGGTCCGGCCCGATCTTTTGCCACAGCCATTCCGGACGCAGAGACCGCTTGAGATCCGGCAGTGCGCCCGGCGTTCTCACGAGCATATAGAGGCCCGGCTCCAGGCCGTCGACGCGGTGCACCAATAGCGCCACATGCACTGCGGCCGGAGACATCAGCGCATTCCACGGCGGCGTGTCGGGATGTGTCAGCAGGCACGCCAGCATGCTGAAAAGAGCCGCGTCGCTGATGCGCGTCGTGCCATCGAAATTCACGGCGCTGCGACGCTGTCTGGCGATTCGGGCGAAGCTGAGATCGAGGGCTGGCGTCGCCGGCGCTGCACACTGCTCCGGGTTCGGCGAGGGTGATTCGCGAGTATGGGTCTTGTGTGTGGCGCGATGAATCGAATCGATGTCCAGCCACGTCACATGTCCCGAACTCAGTTGATTGGCGCGTCCGTGCCACTGTGCCCTGTCCAGAGCGATCAGCATGCGCTCGAGATCGGGCCGCGTGTCAGGGTTGCCGATCCAGAGCAAAAGATCCGGCGCCTCCGTTTCGGCATCCTTGAAATCTTCGCGGCGGTCCACTCCAAGCAAGCCGGCCACTGCATCATCCGCAGCCGACTCCATCAACCGCGTCTGCCAGCCGAGCGCCGCGGCTGCGTAACTCATCGCAGCGATGACATGACCGCAATCCTGCTGGCAGTAGCGCCATGCGCGCATGCCGTATTTCCACGCCTCGCGCCAATGGATCGAGCTTATGCCGACCAGGACACCACTTTCCGAAAACGCCTCGGTCCATTGTGGCTCGTCCACCGCAGCGCGATGTTCAAGCGCATGATCCCGGCTCAGGTAGTGGTAGACGCCTGCGGACAAGCCGGGCAGAGCCGGACATAGAAGATAGCCCTCGGTCGGATGCAGATTTCCACTCGAAGGGTTGCAGCGCAGTGCCCACCGCTGGGCGCCATAGGATTTCCACGCCGACAGGCCGAGTGAGAGTTCGAACAGGATTGCCAGATGGGACAGATCGAATCCCTGCGCGGGCGGCAAGGTGCCGCAGCGTAACGCGTTGTAGCGCGTGGCCAGGGTGTCCGCGGCTAACGGCAGAGCAACGCGCGGTGCGCCGTGAAATACCCGAAACGGATCCGGCTGGGTTGTCCAGTCGAGCCCCCCAGGGCCAGGAGCGTAGAAGTTGAGACGGTGCTTGCTGCGTTCGTGATAATCAAGCAGCGCATGCTTTGACCGATCCATGCCCCCTCTCACCCCGGAATACCCGCACACGCGGCTAGTGCAGGTCAGAATGAAGGCGCACGTGGAGTGCGGGCGCAAACGAGGGCCACTCTCACGAGATCGTGTACCAGTTCTGGGAACCACCCTTGTAAAGGTCTCTGGCAAGTCCCAGAATCCGGTCGCGATTACGGTCGAAGGCCGCAAGCAAGGCGAGCTCGCCAGAACCCATGTCGGAGTTCAGTTTCGCCAGCATCGCATCGTCGACCAGAAAGGTAATCTCGCGAGAATTGTCGTAGCCCCAAAAGCATACACAGTGCCTGGAAGCGTCGTAGGTGCGACTGGGATTGGGAAAGTTGAGTGTCACGGCGCTATTCCCCATCTAACCCTCCTGACAGATATAACGCCACTTGCTCGCGTTGACATTGATGCGAGCGTCATTTTCGCGCCGCTTCTCGGCACGCTTGTTGATTTCCACCGAGTCTTAACCCACCGATTTCATCTAAATCTGACCCACCCCGAGACAGCGTAGTACATCTATTCCGGTGTGGATAACTCTTCGTTACCCGCTGGTTTTGCTGCTCTCTTTCTTGTCGTCTTCGCCTTGGCAGAACTGGTCCTGAAGCGCCACGATTCATTGCCCGTTTCAACGATGTGGCAGTGATGGGTGACGCGGTCCAGCAGCGCTGTCGTCATCTTTGCATCCCCGAACACGCTCGCCCACTCGCCGAAGCTGAGATTGGTCGTGATCGCGACGCTCGTGTGCTCGTAAAGCTTTGAGAGCATATGGAACAGCAATGCACCACCGGTCTGGCTGAACGGCAGATAGCCCAGCTCATCGAGAATCACCAGATCGACGTACATCAGCTTGTGGGCGATCTGGCCTTGTTTGCCGATGGACTTCTCCTGCTCCAGGGCGTTGGTCAGCTCGACGGTCGAGAAGTAGCGCACACGCTTGCCGTGGCGCTGTACGGCTTCGATTCCGATCGCTGAGGCGAGGTGCGTCTTGCCAGTGCCCGGACCACCGATGAACACGACGTTGTGCGCGCTTTCGAGGAACGACAGCTCGCTCAGTTCGCGCACCAGCGCTTCGTCGACGTGTGCCTGCGCGAAGTCGAAGCCCTTCAGGTCGCGGTGGGCCGGGAAGCGCGCAGCGGTCATTTGATAGGCGATCGAGCGCACCTGCCGTTCGGCGGTTTCAGCCATCAACAGCTGCTTCATGAAGCGCTCCGGCTCGAAGTCCGTGTGGCGCGACTGCGCGAGCAGCTCCGGTCACGTGCTCGCCATGCCGTGCAGTTTAAGACCGTTGAGCTGGGCCGCGATATCGTTAGACATGACGATCCTCCGGTGGGTTGGCGCGCAGCGTCTCGTAACGGCTCATGTCGGCCGCGGGCTCTTCCTTGAGCTGGAGTTTCGTCGTGGCGAGGCTGCCATTCGTGACGGGCGCCTTCAGCCGGCTCAGCACGTTCAGGACGTGCTCTGCGCTGGGGCGTCCTGAATCCAGCGCAGCCTGTACGGCGAGCAGCACCGCATCGAGCCCGTGTTCGCGCACCGCAGCGAGCACCTGCGTCATGACGCGATCGCCGCCCGGGTGTTTCAGCAGATGCCGCTGCAGCAGTTGCAGCGGCTGCGGCATCGTGATGAACGGCGCGCCGTTGCGCAGTGCGCCGGGTTTGCGCTCGACCAACGTGACGTAGTGGCGCCAATCGTAGAAGGTCATGTGCCGCTCGAAGCTGCGTTCGTGGCGTGCGATCTCCTGGGCGTTGGCGACGACGCTGAGATATGCCGGATAGCAGCGCACGCTCACCAGCTGGTTCGTGTACTCGGTGGGCACGCTGTAGCGGTTGCGCTGGAAGTGAATCAGGCTGGTCGACGAGACTCGCAGGGTCTGCTCGATGTAGCCGTCAAACGGCCGTGGATTGGGCATCAGCCGGGTACGCTCGTCCTGCAGCACATCCTCGACCGTCAGCTCAGGCCACTGCGGGTGCCGCATGTGCCACGCCTCACGACACTGACCAGCGACCCATTCGTTCAGGATCTCCAGCGTTTCCCAGCGCCGTAGCGCTGCTTCGTGCCAGATCTGATGTCGCCGGTCCTGAACGTTCTTCTCGACGATGCCTTTCTCCCAGCCTGCAGCCCGGTTGCAGAACTCCGGCTCGAACAGGTAGTGACTGCACATCGCTTCGAAGCGCGCGTTGACCGCACGCTCCTTGCCGCGGCCAACCTTGTCCACGGCGGTCTTCATGTTGTCGTAGATGCCGCGCCGCGGCACGCCGCCGAACGCGGCGAACGCGCGGGCGTGCGCATCGAACAGCATCTCGTGACTCTGTGTGGGATAGGCGACGAGCCAGAACGCGCGGCTGGAGTTAAGTTTGACGTGGGCGACCTCCAGGCGTCGCCGCAGCCCGCCAATAAAAGCGTATTCGCAGCTCCAGTCAAACTGGAAGGCTTCGCCGGGTTCGAAGGCGAGCGGCACGAAGGCCTGCCTGCGAGGCGCCTCAGCCTGCTCCTCGTGCCAACGCCTCACGAACGCGCTCACCCGGCCGTAGCTGCCGGCGTAACCCTCGGCGCGGATCGCCTCGAACATGAACCGGGCGGTGCGCCGGTCACGCTTCGGGCGATGACTGTCGGCACGCAGCCAACCTGTCAGCTGTGCGGCCCAGTCGTCGATGACGCTCGGGCTGACGCGCTTCGGATACTTCGGCTCGACGGCATCAGTCTGCCGCAGCCAGCGGCGCACCGTGTTTCGGGACAGGCCCGTACGCCGCGCAATCTCGCGCAACGGGACCTTCTCGCGGAAATACATCCGCCTGATCTTGGCCAATATACCCACCGTGATCACCTTTGTATCCCCTGCTCAAAGATTGAGCAGAGCATTCAATCACGTGGGTCAAAATTCGATGAAAATTTCCAGCTCTAGTGGGTCAGTTCTGCGCGGACATCAACAGCCCTACCCGGCTGCCTTGGCTCTAATGTACTGGCGACCGGATCTGCGAGGAAACGTCGACGCAGGCGATATACGGTGGTGCAGTGAACGCACGGACGCAATCTTCGCTGCTCGAGCGGCCCGCTCTTCGATCGAAGCCATATGGATCCCTATCAATCCACGCGACACGTGCGCTAGCAGTATTAAAGAACACGTGCAACGTGCTAGCAACGTTAGTGAACATTGGCCAAGTTTCTGTTGCAGAAACGCAACGGCTAAGCAGCCGCCAGAAAACTTCAAAAAGTCCCTGTTCGCCGAGGCTTCTTTGAGAATTTCCGCTTGCAACGTTTCTGAACACGGCTAGCGCTAATAATGAACGCCTACAGCGGCACCCAGATGCGGGAATTCGCCGGCATCCAGAACCGCGGGCGCGCGTTCTCGCTCCGGCATGCGTTCGTGTTCGAGTTCGATGCCCACGGCCGCATCGTGCGGCTCGCCGCCTACTGGGACAATGTGCGCCTGTTCGAGGATCTCGGCAAGACGACGCTCGGATGAGGCCCTTCGGATGGCGCCCTTCAGCGCGGCGCCCGCCGGGTGGTGCGACAGGCCGCCGGCGCCGCCGCTCAGTCCGGCTGGTAGCGCTCGCGCAGTGCGCGCTTGTTGATCTTGCCGACGCTGGTCTTCTCGATCGAGTCGACGATCAGCAGGCGTTCCGGCACCGCATAGCGGGAAATCAACCCGCGATCGGCTACCTGCTTCACATGCGCCAGCAGCTCCGCCGGTTCGACGCGGCCGACATGCTCGTCGGCCAGCACGACGAGCGCGAGCGGCCGCTCGCCCCAGCGCGCGTCCCGCACGCCGATCACCGCCAATTCCCGCACGGCCGGATGGCGCGACAGGATGTCCTCGAGCTCGAGCGACGACACCCATTCGCCGCCCGTCTTGATCACGTCCTTGATCCGGTCGGTGATCTGCAGCCGGCCGTCGGGATCGATGACGCCGATGTCGTTCGTATGCAGGTAGCCGCCCGCCCACAGCGCGGCCGACGCCTGCGCATCGCCGAGATAGCCTTGCGTCGCCCACGGCATCCGCACGACGACCTCGCCCGCCGATCGCCCGTCGTGCGGCACGTCGCGAAACTGCGCGTCGACGATGCGCAGGTCGACGAGCGGCAGCGGCAACCCGGCCTTCGTCCGGCGCGCGATATCGTCGCCCGGTGCGTCGGCGGCCGCGCGAGGCGGATCGATCTGCGCGATCGTCATCAACGGGCGGCGGATTCAACCGGTCAATGCAACACACTAGACGCTGCGTAAGCAGTGGAGGGTGTTGCAAATGAAACAGCGGCGCAGGATTTACTACACCGAGACTCAAAAGGCACTGATGTGGGAGCGGTGGCGCAAGGGTGACACGCTTCATCAGATTGCCCAACTGTTCGATCGCCACCATTCCTCTGTTCAGGGGATTCTCGCCAGGACTGGCGGAATACAGCCAGCGCCTCGACACCGCTCCAAGCTTGCCTTGACGCTTGCCGAACGCGAGGAAATATCGCGCGCAGTCGTCGCAGGCCAGTCGATTCGATCGATAGCGGCGCGGTTAGGACGTGCGCCATCTACTATCAGCCGCGAGGTGCGGCGAAATGGCGGAAGGCAGTACTATCGAGCGAGCCAGGCCGACGAGCTCGCCTGGGACCGCGCACGGCGCCCAAAGACATGTAAGCTGGTCAGGAATCGGATACTCGCCCAGGTTGTGGCAAGCAAGCTCCGATTACAGTGGTCGCCGGAGCAGATTGCGGGTTGGCTCAAGCACGTGTATGCGGTCAACAAGGACTATCAGGTGTCGCACGAGACTATCTATCGGAGCCTCTATATCCAGGCCCGTGGTGCGCTGAAAAGAGAACTGCTGGAACACCTGCGCCGTTCTCGGGCCATGCGTCGATCGCGTCAACACACACTGAAGACTGAGGACCGCACGAACATCCGCGATGCCATATCAATCAGTGAGCGCCCGGGCACAGCCGAGGATCGAGCAATTCCCGGACACTGGGAAGGCGATCTGCTGTTCGGCAACGCCAACAGCCAGATTGCAACACTCGTCGAACGCCAGACCCGGTTCGTGATGCTGGTGAAGATTGCCAGCAAGGACTCTGAGGCTGTCGTCAATGCTCTGATAAGACACGCCGGCAAGCTTCCGCAGGAATTGTATAAATCGCTGACGTGGGATCGGGGCACGGAGATGGCCGGCCACAAGCGCTTCACTGTTGCGACGGACATCAAGGTCTACTTCTGCGATCCCCAGCATCCCTGGCAACGCGGCACGAACGAAAACACGAATGGGCTTCTGAGACAGTACCTCCCAAAAGGAACGGACCTCTCTGCCTACTCGCAAGCCAAGCTTAACGCTATTGCACGACGGCTCAACGAACGTCCACGCAAGACACTAAACTTCGATACACTGGCTGAACGATTCCATCGAGCTGTTGCATCGACCGGTTGAATCCGCAGCACGTTTCCGACATTCCGTATCCGGTGTGCAGACCTCGATGCCGCGCGCGAGCGCCGCCCGTGCCAGTCCTTCCGGCAACGGCGAGCCGCCGACGATCACTTTCCACGACGACAGGTCCGTCGCAGCCGACGCCCGGCTGTCGAGAATCATCGCGAGCAGCGTCGGCACGCAGTGCGAATACGTCACCGCTTCGCGCGCGATCAGCGCGAGCAAGCCTTCCGGCGAATAGCGCCCCGGATAGACCTGCTTGAGGCCGAGCGCAGTCGCGATATACGGCATGCCCCACGCATGCACGTGGAACATCGGCGTGATCGGCATGTAGACGTCGTCGCGATGCACGCGCCCGCGATCGCGAGCGCTCGACAACGCGGCCATGCCGGCCAGCGTGTGCAGCACCAGCTGGCGATGCGTGAACGCGACCGCCTTCGGTAGCCCGGTGGTGCCCGTCGTATAGAACGTCGTCACGCGGGTCTGCTCGTCGAAATCGGGAAACTAGAAATCGGGCGAGCCGGCCGCGACGAGCCGCTCGTATTCGTCGGCGAAGCCATCGGGCAGGTCGACGTCGTCGCCGTCGGCGATCAGCACGAAGTGCGTCACCGCGGTCAACCGGTCGCGCATGCCCGCCAGCAGCGGCAGGAAATCGCGGTGCACGAACAGAACACGCGCGCCCGAATGGTTGAGCGTGTACAGCAACTGATCGGAAGACAGCCGCACGTTGGCCGTCATCAGCACCGCGCCCATCATCGGAATCGCGTGATAGCACTCGAGGTAGCGATGGCTGTCCCAGTCCATCATGGCCACGACGTCGCCGGTATCCACACCGAGCGCCGTGAGTCCGCTCGCGAGCTGACCGATGCGATGGCGAAACGTCCAGTAGTCGTGCCGGACCCGGTCGCCGTACACGATCTCCTGCTCGGGCCGCGTCGCGAGCGGCGCATGTAGCAGTTGCTTGATCAGCAGCGGATACGCATGCGCGGCCGGAGCCGCCTCATCGTCCGGAAGCGGGTATGACGAATTCATGAATGCCTCCATAAGCGACCTGGCCGGTCGTCGCGATTGCGGTCACGATACCGGACGGGTCGGGTTTCGCGCCCCCCCTGTTCAGGGGGAGGGACGCCGGCGGAACGGCCGGGCGTTCGGCCTTTCGTACGAACATCGCGGGGGCCGCGGCGCGCGACCCACCTGTTCGGGGGGGCGTTCGCCGCAACGCGGCGTTGTAGGATTCATCGCAGCGCGGATCCTCGTCGTCGGGTCCCCGTCCACACGACGAGGCATGAACGGAAGGCCGGCGCGGCTGGTTCCGCCATGCGCATCGAGACCGGCCGCCGGCGAACCCATGCCGTCACCCCCGAACCCATCCCCGAACAAGGAGCAGCCATGACTTCCGACACGACGCAGACGGACCGAACGCCCGCCCCCGATCCCGCCGAGAACAACGCGTTCTTTCCGTCGCCGTATTCGCTGTCGCAATACACGTCGTCGAAGACCGATTTCGACGGCGCGGACTACCCGAATCCGTACACCGGCGGCAAGTGGAAGGTCCTGATGATCGCGACCGACGAGCGCTACGTCCTGATGACGAACGGCAAGATGTTCTCGACCGGCAATCATCCGGTCGAGATGCTGCTGCCGATGCATCACATGGACAAGGCCGGCTTCGAGATCGATGTCGCGACGCTCTCCGGCAATCCGGCGAAGCTCGAGCTGTGGGCGATGCCGAAGGACGACGAAGCGGTGCAAGGCACGTACCGGAAATATCTACAGAAGCTCAAGACGCCGCTGAAGCTGTCCGACGTGCTCGAGAACCACCTCGGCGCCGATTCGCCGTACATCGCTGTGTTCATTCCCGGCGGCCATGGCGCGCTCGCCGGCATTCCGCACAGCAAAGACGTCAAACGAACGCTCAAGTGGGCGCTCGACAACGATCGGTACATCGTCACGCTATGCCACGGCCCCGCGTGCCTGTTGTCGGCGGCGATCGACGAGGCCCCGGAAGACTACCCGCTCAAGGACTACGAGATCTGCGTGTTTCCCGACGCGCTCGACACCGGTCCGAACCTCGACATCGGCTACATGCCGGGCCCGCTGCCATGGCTCGTCGCCGACCGCCTGGAGAAACTCGGCGCCAAGGTGCTGAACAAGGACATGACCGGGCGCTGCCATCAGGACCGCAAACTGATCACGGGCGACAGTCCGCTCGCGTCCAACGGTGTCGGCAAGCTCGCCGCCGCCGCGTTGCTGAAGGAAGTGGGGAACTGACGTCGTGCGCGCCGCGCACCGGGGCGACGTTCTGCCAGGGCGCGCGGCTTGCCGCATGACGGCACGCGCCGCTTACTCGCGCGTCCACCCGTTCTGATAAAGCTCGCCGGCCAGCACGCCGAGACGCGACGCGAGGATGTAGTTCTCGCCATCCTCAATCAGCGCCGAACGCACGTCGCGGAACAGCTTCTCGATCGGAAACTCGCGCGTGGTGCCGTTGCCGCCGAACAGCTGAAACGCCTCGTGCGTGATCTTCATCGCTTCCTCGGTCACGCTGACCTTGGCCTGCGCGGTCGCGTACGGATGACTCTGCGGCGACATCCGCGAGAACGCGAGGCTGCGCCGCGCGATCGCGCGCGCCATCTCCAGCCGGCGCAGCATCTCGCCGATGCGCAGGTGCGTCATCTGGTGATCCATCAACAGCGCGCCGCCCTGCTTGCGCTCGTGGCAATACGCGAGCGCGAGTTCGAACGCCGCGCGCGCGACACCGACGAACACCTGGCACATGTGCGTGCCCGCATACGACCACGTCGACGCGAGATTGCCGAGATAGTCGTCCTTCAGCGCGATCGCGAAACGCTTCGGCACCTTCACGTTGTCGAAATAGATCTCGCCCTGCGGTAGCGAGCGCTGGCCGATCTTGTCGAGCGGCTTGCCGCGCGAGACGCCCGGCAGATCGAGCGGCAGGATCATCGCGATGCCGTTGGTGAACTGGCTGCGTTCGCCTTCGCCGTAGAACCCGTCGCCGTAGTCGGCGGCCATGTACGCGAGCGCGACCTGCGCGACCGACCCGTTCGAGATCCAGGCGGAGCTTTGCCCGTTGATCGCGATCTCGTCGGCGCCGACCTTCGCGGTCACGTTGCCGACCGGCTGCCGGCCGTTCGCGCCGAGTTCCTGCCGATACAGGATCGCCGCATCGGAGCCGCGATCGGGCTGCGTGTTCATCCAGCAGCCGACCTTGCCCGCGCACATCTCGACCAGCTCCGGATTGCCGACCGAATGCGCCATCATCAGCGGCATCGTCGCCGCGCCGATCGACACGGCCAGCCCCGCGTCGCCCCAGCCCAGCTCCTCGCCGATCAGCGACTCGATGCGCACCGCGGTTTCCGGCGGAAACTGCGCGATCAACTGCGGATCGAGACCGAGCTTCGCGCTCTCGACGATCGCGGCCCAGTACGGCGAACCGGGCGCGATCACCTCCTCCGGCGTCATCCGGTCGAGCTCGCGCCCGATCGGTCGCAGCACGTCGCGCGCAAAGCGGTGAACCGTGTGCTGGATCGCGCCTTCCTCTTCGCTCAGCGGCGTCTCGAAGCCGGTCAAGCCGACCAGCGGCAACGCCGCGGACTTGTTCAGACGAATCATTTCCGTTCTCCTCCTGGACTCCAGTCATGTCGACCAGGGCAGCAGACACGCCCGGCTGCCCATATCTAGTAATACATACCAAACATAGGTCATCATGACAAATACAGGAAGCAAAAAAAAGACAGGGTATTCCCCTGTCCGTTCATACGCCGTTTGCCGTGCGCAGCGCGGCGCTATTCGCTATTTTCCGGCCGGTGCCGCCAGCGTGCCGTATGCGATCGCGCGTGACGTCGCGGCGAAATACGCGTCGAGCGCCTGTGTCTGGCGCCCGGTGCCGTACTGCATCGCGAGACCGTCGGCGAGCGCGATCAGCATCGTCGCAGCATGCCGGCTGTCGGCCGCGCTGAATGCGGGATTGACCGCACGCAGCAGTTGCGCGAGGTCTCGCGTAAGCGTCGCGTACCACTCGTCGTAAAGCTTGAAGCACTCGGGATCGGTGGCCGCGAACGACAGGAAATGCCGGAACAGTGCGTTGTACTTCGCATCCTTCGCATCGGAGATCGAACGCTGGAGCATCTCGTCCAACACGTCGCGCGGCGACGCATCGCTGCCGAGCGCGCGCTTCATGTCCTCGAGATACGTGTCGATGACCGGCTCGATGACGGCCCGCAGCACGGCGATCCGCGTCGGGAAGTAGTACTGCAGATTGCTGACGCTGATGCCTGCTGCGGCGGCGACCGCGCGCTGCGAGAATTCCAGCGGGCCGCCTTCGAGCAGCAGCTTGCGCGCGACGCGAATGATCGTGTTGCGCGTGCGCAGGCCTTGCGCCCGCAGACCGTCGGGGTTGCTCGCTGCTGCAGCGGCAGTCGAAGTGCGCCGCTTTCTCGTGCTGCGCTGCTCGTTGGACACTGTCATCGTGTTCGTCGTGAAGATGGCGTTTCGGCTTCGTCGAATGGACGCTCCGTACCTTACGGAGCGCAAACGACTATACCCGATGCGAGCCTCATTTTCCATCGAGCCGCCAGGCGGTCCGGCTGGATCCGCGCTCCCGCGCCGCGCGCATGCATCGCTACATCGGCTTCACCTTGCGGTTCACGCGTGCGTCGAGCAGGTTCGCGACGCCGAGCGCCGCGGTCATCGCACACCATCGCAGCGGCTCGGGCGGCACGGTAGGCGTCCTGTGCGTCAGCGCATCGAGCAACGTCGATTGTCCGTCGTGAATGCGCTCGGCCAGCACGCGCCCGATCAGCGACTGCGTGCCGACACCATGTCCCGAACAACCGGCCGTGTAGAACACGTTGCGGTGCGCGCCGGCCGCGCCGACCACCGGCAACGCGTCGCCGGCGAACGAGATGTAGCCGCTCCAGCATGCGCGCACCGGCACGTTGCCCAGTTGCGGAAAGCGTGCGTGCAGCGTCTTCGCGAGTGCGCGATACGCATCGTCGTCCCGCACGTTCGGCGTCTGCGAGCCGTACACGTAGTGCAGCCGCTTGGTCGTCAGCAACAGCGTGTTGCGCGCGGTGAGGCGATGGCTCTCCATCGTCAGGTGCGACGTCACGATGCCTTCGCGGTTCGGCCAGCCCAGCGCGTCGAGCTGTGCATCGGACAGCGACTCGGTTTCGAGCGCCGATACGCGCAGCGGCATCACCTTGTCGCCGAGCAGGCCGAGTTGCGGCGTGTATGCGTTGGTCGCGAGCACCGCCACCGGCGCGCTCGCGCTGCCGCACGCGGTACGCACGCGCACGGTCGGGCCTTCGTCGAAGCCGAGCACCGCGGTGTTCTCGTAGAGCTTCACGCCGGCCGCCAACGCCGCGCGCCGCAACCCCGCCACGTACTTGCCGGGATCGAGCGTGCCGCCACCCGGCACGTATGCGCCGAACAGGAAGGCCGGCGGAATGCCGCGCGCGCGCATCGCCGCGCCGTCGAGAAACTGCGCGGGCGAGCCGAGTTCGATGCCGGTTTTCATGCTTTCGCGCAGGCGCTTCTCCTGCGACGGATGCACGCCCGCGCGGAGGATGCCCGACGCGCGGTAGTCGCAATCGATCGCGTATTCGGCGAGCTTGCGCTCGACATAGGCGACGCCTTCGTCGTAGAAAGCGACGATCCGCCTGGCCTGCTCGTGGCCGACGCGCTTGACGAACAGGTCGTATTCGAGCCCCTGGCCACCGGCGAGATAGCCGGCGTTGCGTCCGCTCGCGCCGAAGCCCGTGAACTCGCGTTCGAGCACGACGACGCTCGCGCCGCGCGCCGCCAGCTCCAGCGCGGTCGACAGCCCGGCGAAGCCGGCGCCGACCACGACCACGTCCGCGTGCACGTCGCCTTCGAGCGGCGGCTGCGCGCGATCCGGCGCGTCGATCCAGCCGCCGATCGCGCGATACTTCTGCAGCGCGGCCTCCGCGCGGATTTCCTCACCCCATCGCGCGAGCGGGCCCGCCGGGTCCGTCCCGGCCGTCTGCATCGCCGCCGCCGCGCCGACGCCGCCCGCCGTACGCGCTGCCGCCGGCCGTTCCACCGGCCCCACCGGTCCCGTCTGCCCGGCCGTCCCCGCACCGTATGCGCCGCTCATGTCCGTCTCCATCAGTCCTTGCGGAGTATGTGAATCGCCAGCGCGGCCTCCTCGATGCCCTGCAGGCCGCCACCGTTCTCCTGGATCGCATGGCGCGCGCCTTGCACCTGACGCGCCCCGGCCTCCCCGCGCAACTGGGTGACCAGTTCGTAAAGCTGGCCGATGCCGGTCGCGCCGAGCGGATGACCCTTCGATTCGAGCCCGCCCGACGTGTTGATCGGAATCCGCCCGCCGAGCGTGAACTCGCCGCGCTCGGCGGCCGGGCCGCCTTCGCCGAACGGCACGAAGCCGAGGTTCTCGGCCTGGATGATCTCGCCCATCGCCGACGCGTCGTGCACTTCGGCGACGTCCATGTCCTCCGGGCCGACGCCCGCCTGCTCGTATGCCTGCAGCGCGGCGAGCCGGCCGATGTGCTTGTGCGGCTCGTCGAGGCGGCGACGCGTGAAGCTGCGCATCACGCTCGCTGCGATCCGGATGCAGCGGCTGCGATCGGCGCCGATGCGCTTGAGCCCTTCCTCGGTACAAAGAATCGCCGCGGCCGCGCCGTCCGACAGCGGTGCGCACATCGGCAGCGTGATCGGATACGTGATCGGCGGCGCCGCGAGCACCTCGTCGATCGTGAACGACTGACGGAACTGCGAGTACGGGTTGTGCACCGAATGCGCGTGGTTCTTCGCGGACACGGCCGCGATCTGCCGCTGCGTCGTGCCGTACGTGTGCATGTGATGCCGGCACAGCGCCGCGTAGATCTTCATGAAGCGGCTGTACGGCCGCTCGGATTCGGAGCCGGGCGGCGGCTCGATCCCTTCGCCGAGCCGCGCGAGCGTCGCGAAGTTCTCGTCGACGCGCGCGACGTCCCAGCCGGCCTCGAACAGCGCGAACGATTTCGCCTTGTCCGCGACGTTCATCTTTTCCGCGCCGAGCGCGAGCGCCACGTCGCAAGCGCCGGCCTGCAGCTCGCGCACCGCGAGGTGCACGGCCGTGCTGCCGGACGCGCACGCGTTCTCGACGTTGAACATCGGAATGCCGTCGAGGCCGATCTTGCCGAACACGACCTGGCCGGGAATCGACAGCTGCCCCTGCAACGCGCCGTTGGTGATGCCGGAGTAGAACGCCGCGCGGATCGCATCCGCATGGCAGCCGGCGTCGCGCAACGCGCGCTGCAGTGCCTCGCGCGCGAGGTCGTCGACGCTGCGGTCGGGGTGCTTGCCGAACACGGTCATCGCAATGCCGGCGATGTAGATGTTGCTCATCGTCTGGAATCCCTGTCGATGCGGATCAAATCCTGCGTTGCTGGCCCTGCCAGTACTGTTCGCGCAGGTCCTTCTTCAGCACCTTGCCGGCCGTGCTGCGCGGCAGCGCGGCGATGAAGTCCACGCTCTTCGGCGCCTTCACCGAGCCGAGTTGCGCCTTGCACAGCGCGATGAGTTCGTCGGCACTCACGTGCTGGCCCGCATTGAGCTCGACCACGGCCTTCACGGCTTCGCCCCACTTTTCGTCGGGCACGCCGATCACCGCGCAGTCCTGCACCGCCGGGTGCGACCAGATCACCTGCTCGACTTCGCTCGGATACACGTTGAAGCCGCCGCTGATGATCATGTCCTTCTTGCGGTCGGTGATGTGCAGGTAGCCCTCCCGGTCGAGATGGCCGATGTCGCCGGTGTGCAGCCAGCCGTCGACGATCGTCTCGGCCGTCTTGTCCGGCGCGCGGTAGTAACCCTTCATCACGAGGTCGCCGCGCACGCAGATCTCGCCGGTCTCGCCCTGCTTCAGCACGTCCCCGCGTTCGCCGACGATCTCGACGCGCACGAGCGGATTCGGGCGGCCGACCGACGCCAGCCGTTCGTCCGGCGCCAGCTTTCCGTCGATGAAATGTTCGGCCGGCGTCAGGTACGAGATCGACGCGGGCGCCTCGGTCTGGCCGTAGCCGCCCGTCATCACCGGGCCGAATACGTCGATCGCGCGCTTGAGCTTCTCGACCGACATCGGCGCGGCGCCGTACAGGAAGTAGCGCAGCGACGAGAAGTCGACCTTGTCGATGCCGGGGATGTCGAGGAGCCGGTAGATCACGGTCGGCGGCAGGAAAAACTCGGTCACGCGGTGCTTGACGATCGCGCCGAGCAGCAGCGCGGGATCGGGCTTCGGCAGCACGACGACCGTGCCGCCGCGCGCGGTGCACGGCAGCGACATCATGCCGGCGGTGTGCGTCATCGGCGCCGCGGCGAGGTTCACCGACCGCTCCGCGCCGTACGACATCGCGATCATGAAGTTCGCGAAATACGTCTGGAACGAGCGGTGCGTGTTCATCACGCCCTTCGGCAAGCCGGTCGTGCCGCCGGTGGCCGACAGCGTGACGACGTCGTCCATCGCGTAGTCGACGGCCGGCGGCGTGGCCGGCTGCCCTTCGCTCCACGTCGCGAGCGACGGCGCCCACGGCAGGTCGGCGTCGATGCACACCCACAGCCGCACTTTCGGCAGGCTCGGCCGCAGCGCGTCGATCGCATCCGCGAACGCATGGTGGAAGAACAGCACCTCGCAGTCGAACGCGTCGAGCACGTACTGGTTCTCGGCCGGCGCATTGCGGCCGTTGACCGGGATGTACGCGAGCCCCGCGCGCCACATGCCGAGCGCGCAGCTCCAGCCGGTCACGTCGTTGTCCGCCCACACCGCCGCCTTCGCTTCCTTCGCGAAGCCTGCGGCGAGCAGCCCGTTCGCGATGCGGCACGACAGCTCGCCGATCTCCTGGAACGTATAGCTGCGCTCGTCCTGGATGTACGCGATGCCGTCGGGATTGATGCGCCACCCGCGGTCGTAGAAATCGATAATGGCCATTTCACATGTCCCGTTGAATCTGTACCGGCAACGCGGCGGCCGTCACAGTTGCGTGACCGTGGCGCGCGCGAGCCCGCGCTGTTCGAGGAAGCCGAGCATGTAGCGATGGCCGAACGCCTTCGAGCCCGACGCGAAGCCGGCGCGCGCGAACTCGCCGTCGAGCAGCTTGAGCGCGCCCGCCGCATGGATCGCGCCGGTCGAGATGTACGGCGTGATGCCGTGCACGGTCGCGCGCACCGACGCGAGCTGGCCGCGGCCGATCGCGACGTCGACGCTGCGCTGGATCGTCGTGCGCTCGCGCGGCGGCATCGTCGGCGTGGTCGAATCGACGACCTGCTTCAGCACCGCGTCCTGATGCTCGCGCGGCAGGTGCTTGTATTCGGCTTCCCACTTCTGCCCGAACTGGTGCACCAGCTTCATCACGTTGTTGTCGTAGAAGCCCACGCACGAGATGCAGCTGCGCACGCGCGGATCGCGCTCGAAGTAGACGGGCAGCGACGTGCCGCCCCACGGCAGGCAGAACACCGGCTGCATGAACTCGGGCGTCGCGACGGTGAACGACGCATCGGCCGTATGCGGGACGAGCTTCTTCTCCCACAGGTAACAGGACTCGTGGCGCACGCCGTCGAAGATCGTCGCGGTCGAACCGATGCTCACGCCAGCCGCGTTGCGCGGGCCGCGCGTCAGCGTGGCAGTCTCCAGCGCATCGATGCCCGGCGTTTCGAGCGCGAGTTCGGCGGCGATCTCGGCAAACGTGTACATGTACGCGTTCGACGACGACACCAGCAGGCCGGCCTGGCGATACAGCTCGCCGAACTGGTCGCGCACCTCGCGGATATACGACTGCTCGCCGGTCGTGTCGAGATGGTGGCAGCCGGCCTTCAGCGCGGCCTCGACGCCGACGAGCCCGAAGCTCGAGAACGGCCCGACTGTATTGCACACCACCTTCGCGCCGCGAAACGCCTTCACGAGCGCATCGACGTTGTGCTCCGCCTCGATGATTTCGTATTCCGCCGATTCGAGGCGCACGACACGCTGCGCCATCATTTCCTTCGCGCGGCCCGCGTTGCGCGCGACCGCGGTGAACGGGATGTTCTGATCGATCAGCCAGTCCATGATCAACATGCCGGTGTAACCGCTTGCGCCATATACGACGACGGGGTGCTTAGCCATGGTTGTCTCCTGAAACGTGAGTTGTTGAAAACCGGTTCGGCCGAACGGCCGCTACTGCCGCTTCACATTCGGGTACTTCTTTGTAGAACACATTACCGATCTTAGGTCACTATGACAAAGCAAACAGCGAAGAAAAAGACAGGGTATTCCCGGCCCCGGCGCGCCGTCCGCATCATCGGGCCGTACTCCCCGCACCACCCGCGCCGTCCGGCGACAGGCTGGCCAGATAGCGTGCAATGGCCCGCGTGTCGTCACCGGACAGCGTCGCGGCCATGCCGTTCATTGCGCCGGTCGGATCGCGGCGCTGGCCCGAGCGGAATGCCGCCAGCTGCGTCTCGAGGTATTGCTGCCCCTGGCCCGCGAGGCGCGGCATGTGATCCTTGCCCGTCAATGCCGCGCCGTGGCACGCCTGGCAGCTTCGTGCGGTGACCAGCGCCCTCCCGCGCTGCGCGAGCGCCTCGTCCGCCGGTACCGCTTCGTTGCGCTCGGGCGCCTGCCGCGCGAAATAGGTCGCGAGCGCGTCGATCTTCGGGCCGTCGAGTTCACGCGCAAGCGGCCCCATGTACGCATTGCGACGCTCGTCGCTCGCGAACGCACGCAGCTGCGCGGCGATGTAGGTCGCGGGCTGCCCCGACAGCGACGGATACCACGCGTTGCGCGACTGTCCGTGCGTGCCGTGGCAGAACGCACACGTCTCCTGCGGCTGCGGCCACGCGCCGCCGTTCGCGTTGTCCGCGCCGCCGATCGCGGCCATCGCCTTCTCGTAACGCATTCCGTCGACCAGGTCGGGGCCGTACAGCGTGCCGGCCGTCGCGACGCCCGCGATCACGAGTGCGGTGCCGATCATCCAGGTTCGTTTCATTCACGCCTCCTTGCCGCGGCCGGCCAGCTTGCCGAGCGCCTGCAGCGCCGCGCGGTGCCCGGAGCGCACCGCACCGTCCATCGCGCCGGCCCACAGGTCGGCCGTTTCGGTTCCCGACCAGATCAGTCGGCCGGCCTCCGGGCGCAGGAACTTGCCCCATTTCGTCCAGAAGCCGGGCGGCAGCGGATGGATGCACTGCAGCGTCCATGGATCGACGCGGCCCCAGTCGTAGTCGTGGAACTGAGTCGGATGCAGCGCCTTGTCGCCGAGCGCGCGCGCGAACACGGCCGACAGCGTTCGCTCGGCGGCCTTCGGCTCGGACGGCAGCGCGCCCGGCGCGACGAATGCGGCGAGCACGCCGACCGAGCCGTCCGGCGGCGAGTTGTCGTACGCCATGAAGACCGGGCCGCCGACCTCGAAGATCTGGCCGTTGTAGCCGTCGTCCCGCCAGAACGGGCAGTCGTACACGTGCACCGTCTTGCGCATCGGCGCGTTCGCGGGCCAGTTGCGCTGCAGCTGTGCGCGACCGGCGGGCAGCGGCGGATCGAACGCGATCTGCTCGCAGAGCGCCGGATTCAGCGCGACGATCACGCGCCGCGCGCGGAACACGCCGCGATCGGTCTGCACGTCGACGACGTCGCGATCCCAGCCCGAGATCCTGCGCACCGGGCACGACAGCCGCACCTTCGTGCCGAGCTCGCCCGCCATCCGCAGGCTCAACACCTGCGAACCGCCGACGAAGCGTGTTTCCTGCGCGCCGCCCTTGATCGATTCGAGCTTCGCGTAGTCGCACTCCGCGCTGTTGATGATCGACAGGTAATGCAGCAGCCCGAGCTGCGCGGGCGCGCCGCCGAGCGACAGCTTCGCCGCGAGGCCGAGGAAGTAGCCGTCTTCGTAGGTCACGCCCTGTCGCAGCAGCCAGTCGCCGTAGGTCAGCTTGTCGAGCTCGGCCGCGTGCTGCGCCGTCCACGGTTCGCGGGACGGCACGCCGCGCGCGAGCGCGCCGAGTTTCGCGCCGATCGCATCGTCACCGCCCGAGCCGCCGTGGAAATCCTGCGCGACGCGCGTGTCGCCGGCGAGCACGACCGTCTTGCCTTCATAGAACGTCGGAAACGTGTCGACGCCGAGTTCGCGTGCGAGATCGGCGATCGCCGTCTGGCCGGGGCCGATCCACTGGCCGCCGGCTTCCGACACGACACCGTGCCCGAGGTCGTGGTTGAAAGTTCGGCCGCCGACGCGGTCGCGCGCCTCGACGACGACGAACGATTCGCAACCGGCGCGCTTCAGGTCGCGTGCGGCGGTCAACCCGGCGAGCCCGGCCCCGATGATGACGACATCGAACACGCCGCGCTCCGCCGAAGCCGGCGCCGTGCTTTCCGCGAACGACATGTCTCCGGCCGCGAGCGATGCGGCGCCCACGGCCGCGACGCGCAGTATTTGCCGCCGGGCCTGCGTGTCCGGCTTGTGCTTGCGATTCATCTTGAGTACTCCATCCTTCCTGGCTTTTTTGTGGATTCAACTCACGGCGCGGCCAGCACGCCGTCCTGCGAAAACAGAAGCGGCTTGCCGCGCGCATCGATCAACGCCGCGGTGAGCGTCGCGCGATCGGCGCGCTGCGCGACGTCGAACGGGCCGCCCGCGACCCGCTGCGCCAGCGTCATCCCGTCGAGCCCGACGCCGACCAGCCCGCGGCTGGTCGCAACGAGAGCGGTGATCGAGCTGCGCGTGCCCGTGTTCAATGCGGCCCACGTCGTTCCGCCGTCGCGGCTTTCGAACAGGCTGCCGAGCAGCCCGCCGACCACGATCCGGCCGTCCGGCATCGCGACGCCCGACCACAACGTGCCTTTGCCGCCCGTTGGCAGATAGGTCCAGTTCGCGCCGCCGTCGGCCGATTTGAGCACCATCCCTTGTTCCGACACGACGTAAAGCGCGTGCGCGGGGTCGGAGAACACGTGATGGAGATTGCGGTCGGCCTTGCCGCCGCCGGGCGGCTTCGGCAGCGTCGTGCGCGTCCATGTGCGGCCGCCGTCATGGGTCTGCAGCATCAGCGACCACAGTCCGACCGCAATACCGTCCTGCGCGCTCGTGAACAGCACGGAGAACAGCGGCTGGTCGACCGACGTATCGACACGTTGCGTAACCCACGTGTCGCCGCCGTCGTCGGTCGCGAGAATCGCGCCCCACTGGCCGACTGCCCAGCCGTGCTTCGCGTCCGCGAACGACACGGCCGACAGCGTCGCCGACACCGGCACGCGCTGCGCCTGCCGCCAGGTCTTTCCGTCGTCGTCGGACAACAGCACGATGCCGTGCTCGCCGACCGCGACGATCCGCGAACCGGCGTGCGTCGCGTCCATCAGCATCATGCGGGTCGGCGCGACCCACGCGTGCGCGGGCTTCGCGGCCCAGGCCGCGACGGTTCCTTCCTGCGGTTGCGCGAGAACCGCGGCGGCAACGCAAAATCCGATAGAGGCAACGAGCGTCTTGATCATGGCAAGGATCTCCGTGAGGGTGGCCGCAGCCGTCAATGGCTGAACAGGCCGGGCGCGCGGGCGGGCTTGCGGCGCGGGAACCCGCGCTCCAGCAGCGACGCCAGCGCGGGCAGCGCCGTCATCGCCATCGCCAGGTTCACGATGAACATGAACGCGAGCAGCTTGCCCATGTCGGCCTGGAACTTGAGCGCCGAGAAGCTCCACGTCGCGACGCCGATCGCCAGCGTGATCGCGGTGAAGATCGTCGCCACACCCACTTCGAGCATCGCGTGCTGCACGGCCTTCACGATGTCCTGCCCGCCCGCGAGATGCACCTGCAGCCGGTTGTAGATGTAGAACGCGTAGTCCACGCCGATCCCCACCGCCAACACCATCACCGGCAGCGTCGCCACCGTCAGCCCGATCTGCAGCTCCTTCATGAACCAGTAGCCGATGAAGGTCGCGACCGACAGCGGCACGCAGCAAGCCAACATCGCGCGCCAGTCGCGATACGCGAGGAATACGAGGATCAGGATCGCCGCGTACACGTAGAGCATCATCGGCAACTCGCTTTTCGCGACCTCGTCGTTGGTCGCCGCGAGTACGCCAGCGTTACCCGCTGCAAGCCGCACGGTGATGCCCGGGAACGGATGCGACGCGCGGTACTGCTTCACGTCGTCGAGGATCCGGTTGATCGTCGTCGCCTTGTGGTCGGTCAGGAACAGGTGCACGGCCGTCATCCCGCAATCGCGGTTCATGAAGCCCTTCACGCGCGACACGTCGACCGACACCGCGCCGTAGTTCTCCGCATCGATCGGCACGACGTTCATCTTCGGGTAGTCCTCGTTGTAGCCCTGGTTGTAGGTCCGCAGCATCGCCGAGTACGACTGCGCCGACACCACGCCCGGCTCGGTGCGCATCGCGGCCGAGAAGTCGTCCTCGTACAGGCCGACTGCCGGGTTGTCGCACGCCTTGCCGGTCGATTCGATCGCGACCGTCAGCCAGTCGAGGCCCATGTCATAGTTGCCGGCGATCGACGTCGCGTCGCGGTTGAAGCGCGCATCGGCCCGCAGCTCCGGCGCGCCGGGCTGCAGCGTGCCGATCACGCGGTCGCGGCTTTGCCACGCGGCGAGCGCGAAAATCGCGACGGTCAGCGCGACGGTCAGGCCCGCGTACTTCGGTTCGGCCACCCGCGCGAGCACACGCAGCGGCTTCGCGCGCTGCTGCGCACGCTTCAGCGAGTTGTCTGCATAGGCCTTCGTGAAGTTGAAGCAGGAGGCGGCGACCGGCAGCAGGATCAGGTTCGTGACGATCTTGTAAGCGACCCCGAGCGACGCGGTGATCGCGAGTTCGCGCACCATCGGGATCGGGATCAGCAGCAGCGTGATAAACGACACGAACGCGGTGATCAGCGCGAGCACGCCCGGGATCAGCAAGCCGCTGAAGCTGTGGCGCGCCGCATCGAACGAGCTCTGCCCGTGCGCGATTTCCCGGACGATGAAGTTCACCTGCTGCACGCCGTGCGACACGCCGATCGCGAACACGAGGAACGGCACCAGCACCGCAAGCGGATCGAGGCCGAAGCCGAGCAGTTTCAGCGTGCCGAACTGCCACACGAGCGACGTCAGCGAACACGCGATCAGCAGCACCGTGAAGCGCACCGAATGGCAGTACCAGTACACCGCCAGCGCGGTTAGCAGCAGCGCGACCGCGCAGAAGCCGAGCACGGCCGTCGCGCCGTCGGCGACGTCGCCGATCTGCTTCGCGAAGCCGATGATCTGGATCTCGTAGCCGGCATCCTCGAACGGCTTGCGAATCTTTTCTTCGAGAAGGTGGTTGAACGCGACGTAGTCGAGCACCTTGCCCGCGCTGTCGCGCTCGTTCAGCTCGGCCGTGATCATCGCGCTGTCCTCGCCGTGCGACACGAGCGTGCCGACGTAACCGCCGAGCGTCGTCGCGCGGCGTACGCGAGCGACGATGTCCGGCGTCAGCTGGCCGGGCGTGATGGTGCCGGGAATGATCGGCTCCGCGCGAAAACCTTCGTCGGTCACTTCGTTGACGAACGCGTTCGGCGTCCACAGCGAGCGCACGCCGATGCGGTCGACGTTCGGCAGATACGTGACGGCCTGCGTGACGTCGTACAGCCGGGTCAGCCCTTCCTTCGACCAGATCGACCCGTGCTTCGCGCGCACCACCACCGTGATCCGGTTCGCGCCGAGCAGGTCGTTCCGATACTGCTGGAACGTGCGGATGTACTCGTGCCCGATCGGCATCTGCTTTTCGAAGCCGGCGTCCATGCGCAGCTGCACGGCGAACACGGCCATCGCGACGGTGAACAACGCGATCGCCGCGAGCACGATCGCGCGATGACCGAAGAAGAGCCTTTCGAGGCGGCTGACCAGACGATTGAGCACGACATGACCCCTTGATGATTGGCGGAGGCGCACGGCGCCGACCGCCCGTAAGCACGTCACCGTCAGAAATTGCGAGTGACGAACAGCCCGACGAAATTGCGGTCCGCGTACGGCTGGCCGACCGTGTTGTGCCCGCCGAAGAACGCGGTGAAATTGATGCCGGCCTGCCAGTTCGGCGGGTTCTGGTTGAACAGCACGTAGACGTTCAGCGACTTCGCGCCCTGCATGTAGTTCGCGGTGAAGGTCGGCGTGTAGCCGTACAGTCCATCCGAGAACGTCACGCCCGGCGTGACCTGCCAGCCCGGGATCAGCGTGCCGTCATAGGTCCAGTTGAAGTCGATCGTCGCGCCGACCGAGCTCGCGGTGCCCTGCCCCTTCCCGATCGGGTAGCCGAGCGCCGAGCCGTTGTTCAGCCACGGCAGGTAGCCGGTCTGCGGCGCCTGCGTGACGGTCTGCCCGTTGATCGTGCGCGTGACGCCGCTCGGACTCAGCCCCGGGTAGTAGATCCACGTGAGCTCCCACGTGAGCGCGGCTGAATCGGCGCCGAGCCATTTGAGGAACGGATACTCGCTGCGCGTGAGCGCCAGCAGCCCGTTGATGTCGTACTGGAACTTCTTCTTGTCGACCCATTGCGGGCAGTCGATGCCGGCGACGCCGTTCGTGTTCAGGTCGAGCGGGCCCCCCGCGCCATAGCAGGCCGACAGCGCGACCGCATCGCGCGGCCGGTACGACAGCTCGGTACCGATCGCCCAGGGCCCGAGCCCGAAGTTCGCGCTGACGCCGAACAGCTGGCGGCGGCCGAGATACGACCACTGCTCGGTGCCGTTCGCGAGCGACGCGAGTACCGGCGACTTGTCGGTGTAGTTCAGGTAATAGAACGCGAAGTTCGCGTCGAACGAGCGCGGCGAGTAGTTGAACTTCACGCCGAACTGCGGCCGGTATTTCGCCGGCAGGTTCGTGACGGACGGCAGCCCGATGTCGTTGAACGGCGGCCCCGCATAGTCGCCGTTCACGAGCCCGTTCTTGATCGCGTTCAACGTGCCCTGGTTGCCCGCGGCGGCCCCGCCGCCGATCGCATTCGCGATCGAGCCGGCGCTCGGCCCGGTCACGTTCAGGTTGGTCGTGTTGAGCGTGAACGGCTCCGCGCCGCGGCCGAAGCCGTTCGTCACCGACCAGTACGAGCCGACCGGCGGATAACGGTTGCCGTTCCACTGGAACTGATAGTAGGCCTCGGTGCTGAATCCGTGCGACAGGTCTGCAGCAACGCTCACCATCGGTGCGGGCAGCAGCGCCTGCTTGAGTTGCGAGCCGGGAATCAGCAGTTTCTGCACGTCGAGCGAGTTGGTCGCGTTGATCCCGCTCTGCGCGAACATGCTCTCACCCCAGTTGATCACCTGGTTGCCGAGCCGCACGTGTGCGTTGCGTCCGCCGATCCTGAAGTCCTTTTGCGCCCACAGGTCGAGCAGTTGTGCGTTGTAGACCACCTGCGCGGAAGCGGTGCTCGACAGCGGCGTTCTCGCCGTATTGCCGGCGAGGAAATCGTACATGCCGGTGCCGCGCACCATGAACTTCAACCCTTCGCTGGGCATCTTCAGCAGCAGCTCGCTGGTCGCGCTGACGTAGGTGCTGAACGGCTGGCTCTTGCGGTAGTTCAGGTCGCCGTTGTCCGCATAGCCCCATTGATTCGTGTTCGCCGCCGCGCCGCAGCCGTATGCGTTCGGATCGCCGGTGAGCGAGCAGCTCGGGCTCTTGGTACGGATGCCGGCGCCGGCCGTCAGGTTGGTCACCCACGAGCCTTGCAGATCGTTGATGCCCGTCGTGAAGTCGTAAGCGTGTGCGTTCGACGCCGCGGCACCCGCGAGCACGACCGATACCGTAGTATTCCTGATCAACCTTGCCGATTCCATGATCCGTCTCCCACCCCTTTGCGATGCCGGCGCGCGGTCGTTGCGCGCGCCGGTCCCTTGTGCTTCAGCCGATGACGGTCAGCGTTCGCTGACCGAGCGCAGCGATTCCGCCGTGTAGAAATCCTGCTTGAAGCGCGGATCGTCGGCCTGTTCGAGCCAGCGAACGTCCTTGCCCTGCCCGATCGACGTCGCATCGAGCACGTAGCGGCCGTTGTTCATGTCGTACTGCGCGAGCGGTTCGTTGTCGCACGTGCCGCCGAGCTCCCACACCGGGATCGGATAGCTTTCGCGCACCTTCCACAGCTTGCCCTGCGCGTCGTAGTCCTCGCCGACCAGCGCGAGCCAGCTGTCCTCGTCGAGATAGAACACCTTCTTCGATGCGACGTGCCGTGCGCTCGGCTTCAGCGTCGCCTCGACGACCCACACGCGGTGCGTCTCGTAGCGCCGGCTCGTCGCCGCGACACCGTCCGGCGTCGCGACGTCGTGCAGCTTGCTCTTGAACTTGTACATGCCGAATGCGTTGTACGGGACGATCATTTCCTTCTTGCCGACCAGCTTCCAGTTGAAGCGGTCGAGCGAGCCGTTGATCATGTTCGCTTCGTCGATCAGGTACTGGTTCTCGAAGCCGATCAGCGGCGCGTCGTGCGTATAGGCCGGCATGCGCCGCACGCGGCGCTGGCCGGGGAAGTAGTAGTACGTCTCCGACGGCTTGTCGAAATACTGGCGCTGCACGAACGCCTGGCCGGCCAGCGCAGCCGGCGAGTTCATCTGGAAGTACACGGCCGTGCTGAGCTGATCGACGTCCTGCGGAGAATGCTTGCCGAGCTTGCCGGACGGGAAGAAGAACGTCTGCGGGCCGACCGCGTCGATCCATTCGCTGCTGCCCGGACGTGGCGACACGGTCGTCGCCATCTGCCCCCAGTCGACACCTTCGCCGCGATAGCGCATCTCGTAGTTGAGGATCGCCTCGACGCCGCTCTTCGGCTGCGGGAACGGCACGCCCGGCAACATGGCCGCCCCGAGCGTGTCGCCCGCCGGCCCGAGCTTCGCGGCGCTCAGGTTGGCCTTCGAGTTCTGCTCGACGACATCCGGCAGCTGGCATTCGCGGTGGGACGGATAGACGTCCATCCGGTAGCCCTTCTTCTGCTTGATCAACGCGACCTGTCCGGGCGACAGCTTGTCCGCGTACTTGTCGACGTTCGCCGCATCGATCGAGTACAGCGGCTTCTCGTTGCGATGCTTCCAGAAATCGGCGCGCACCTTGCCCCATTCCCAGCCCGCGTCGGGCGACTGCTTGCCGGTGTAGGCCGGCACAGAGCCGTCCTTGCTCGCCGCGCGATCGGCGCCGGCCGGCGTCAGGTCGTCCGCCGCGACGGCCGTGCCGAGCGCGAGACATGCAGCGGCCGCGAGTGCGGACGCGGCCCAGAATTGATGCTTGCTCATCATGGTTCTCCTTCCCACTGCGCGTTCGCTCGCCCGTCCCGGGTGCGACGCATTCAATCCGCTCGCGATCACCGACCGGCGATCGCATCGCTCCCTGATGACGGTCGTCCGCGATGACGGACGGCCGCCTGCCTGTTTCGATACGCTTTCGCCATTCCATCAGGACTGCGATTCATTACGAACGCCCGTCTGGAAGGAATGACGCACTGCCGTCTGTCTCAGTCCCTGCCCGACCCGGCCACCGCGACCGCACGCACTTCGACGCACAGCCCCGGCAGCGCCAGTTGCGACACGCCGACCGCCGTCCACGACGGGTAGCGGTCCGGGAAATATGCGTCCTTGATCGCCGCGAAATCCTGCGTTTCCTGCTGAAGGTTCGTATGGAAGGTCGTCAGTTCGACGACGTCGGCGAGACTCGCGCCCGCCGCTTCCAGGATCATCTTCAAGCTCTCGAACGCGATCCGCGCCTGCGCCGCCACGCCGTCGGCCGGCTGCATCTGCGCGTCGAGTCCGACCTGGCCCGACACCCAGATCGTGTCGCCGACGCGCGTGGCCGGCGAGAAGTGGTATGCGTCGTACCACGGCTGGAACGGCGGCGGAACGATCGATTGCCGCTTCGGGGTAGCTGACATGATTGAAGACTCCTTGCTCAGACGAGTTGACGGAAACACGGTGCGCGGAACGGATCGCCGGCCTTCAGCCCGGCGAGCTCGTCGACGAACAGCACGCCGGCCGGCGTGAAACCCGAACGGCTTTGCTCGGGCAGCGGGCTGAACGTCGCGTCGTCGCCGAAGAAGCGCAGCACGAGCGTGTGGCGGTCGGGGAACGCGGCATCCACCGCGCCACCGCCGTGCAGCACGCCCGGATGGAGCAGCACCACGTCGCCAGGCTTCGTTTCCCACGAAATGATGTCGTACGCGTCGGGCGCCGCGCGGCGCTCCGCTTCGATGTTCGGCAGCCGCGGCCACACGTCGCCGCCGTGCAGCGGATCGGTCGGGTCCTCCGCGTTCTGGAACGTGGTGCCGTCGTGGCGCACGCCGCGATGCGAGCCGCGCACGATCTCCAGCGCGTTGCGCTTCGGCACGTGCTCGAAGCTGATCCACGCATTGCCGAAGTGCATGCCCTCCCACGGCAGGTACGACGTGTCCTGGTGCCACGGCGAGCGCGCGCTCTTGCCACCGGCCTTCATGAACAGTTCCTCGGCGAAGTACCACACGTGCTTCGAGCCCCACAGGTCGGCGAACAGCTTGCCGAACGGCAGCGTGCCGACCAGTTCGTCGAGCCGCGCCTTCGCGTACGGGTTCGCGTTGTCGTTGTGCGACCGGTATTCGGTGCCGTCGAGCAGCGCCGTCGCCATCGGGCCCGGGTTCTCCATCCCCCAGTCGAACGCGGCGCGGCACTGCTCAAGCTGCGCCGCGTCGAGTACGCCTTCGACGAGAACCGCGCCGTCCTCGAAGAAAGCCTTGCGTGTAAGTGCATCCATCGTAGATCTCCTGATTCGTCCAACCACTGCCGGCCGTGATCGGTCATTGCCGGCACCTTCAGTAGAACATGGTGACAATGTTAGGTCATCATGACAAAAATACGAGAAAGAAAAAGAGGGGGTATTCCCTGTTTCGTCTGCTTGTTCGAACGTGCGTCGTGGCGGTTTGCCGTCCCGCCATGACAACCTGCTTTCAGCTTTCATACAGTCGGGCGGCGACGCCGGCCGCGGCGTCGCCGACACGTCATCCGCGCATGCGGTCGAACACCGTATGCGTGACGAAGCCGACCAGCACGGCATCGGCCAGCGTGTCCACGGTGCCGCGCGCGTCGGCCGCACAACACGCGTGCACGCCGTCGCACAGCGCGGTCAGGCCGAGCGCCAGCAGCCACGCGGGCAATGGCAGCGACACGCCGGCACGCGCCGCGAATGCATCGATGCATGCGGTCGCGAGCGCTTGCCGCTCATGCAGCAACGCACCGAACTGCGCACGGAACTGCGGATCGCGCGCCGCCTGCAGTTGCGCTTCCAGCCATATCAGCCGCGACGCATCCCGCGCGGCACGCCGCCGCCAGCAGGCGAGCAACGTCCGCTGCGCGTCCTCCGCCGAACCCGCCGGCATGCCGGCGATCCGTTGCAGCGCCGTCGCGGCATCGTCGTGATCGCGCCGCAGCAGCTCGAACAGCATCTCCGTCTTGCTGCGAAAGTTCGAATAGAACGCGCCGCGTGTATGCCCGGCCGCCGCGGCGATATCCTCGACGCTCGCGGCCGCATAGCCCTTCTCCGCGAAGATCGCGCGCGCGGCGCCGAGCAGGCGTTCGCGTGTCGCATCGCGTCGCTGCGCGCGGGTCAGCCTGACCGGAGCCATCCGCGCGCTCCGCGGTCTCCGCGGCCGGGTTCGCACTTCGTCCGGATCATCTCCTCTTCCTCAGTACGACTATTCATTTCGGATACGACAATACGTTCGCGTTCACCTTGCCGCGTCCGGCGTCGCGCTCCAATGCGCCATACGCGTAATAGAGCGTGACGGTCAGGTACGACCAGGCCAGCAGCGCAAGCACGTAGAAATTGAACACCACGTTGGTTTCCTCGCCCGGGATCTTGTAGAAATCGTAGATGCACGCGATCGCCTGCGAAGCGACGAGCGCGATCGTCGTCGTCAGCGCATGGAACACGTGGCCGGCACGCGCGAGCCGCAGCACGAAGCCGGCGAGATAGATCGACATCAGCGTCCACATCGCCACATAGAAGTACGGCAGCGCGTTCTGCAACACGCCGGCCACGAGCGCGATCGTCCCGAGCGTCGCGAGCACGAACAGCGTCACGTCCTGCCGCATCGACGGCCGGTAGCCGTGCGTGACGGCCATCAGACCGGCGACCGCGATCACCGGCATCCCGAATCCGCGCGAGAACGCGTCGAGGAAGTGCGAAATGGCGTACGACACCGGTAATTCGGTCGCGAAGAAGATCACCGCATTGGATGCGGAGATCGTCACGATCCACCACTCGAAGCCGAGCAGGAAATTGCGCTTGCGGACGAACTTGAGGCCGTACAGGCCGGTCGTCGCCGCCAGCGTCGCGCTGGAAAGACAAAGTACAAGTGATCTGTGATCCATGGTTCGAACTCCGGAGGTCGATTGCTACCGTTGATTCACTGCGTGACCGGGCTGACGCTCGCGAGATAGGTGGCCACCGCCGCCCGATCGTCCGCCGACATCGCCTGCGCGACGCGCTGCATCGTGCCGGTCGCCTCGCTGCGCGTGCCGTTCGCGAACGCGTCGAGTTGCACGCGCAGGTAGTCGTACCCCTGCCCGGCGAGCCGCGGAAACTGCGCCTGGCCCGTCAGTCGCGCGCCGTGGCAAGCGACGCACGCGCCGCCCGTCACGAGCTGCTCGCCCTTCGCGCGCAGTCGCGCATCCGGTTTGAAATAGCGGTTCGCGAACGGCGCCTGCTTCGCGTAGTAGCCGGCCACACGCGCGATCTCGGCTTCGCTCATCGTCATCGCGAGCGGCCCCATCGTCGGGTTCGCGCGTTGTCCGCTCGCGAACGCGTGAAGCTGCGCGGCCACGTACTGCGCGGGCTGGCCGGCGAGGCTCGGATACGCGTCGTTCAGCGACGAGCCCTTCACCACGTGGCAGCCCATGCACACGTCGGTCGTGCGCGGCCACGGGCCGCCGTCGGCCTCGTCGGCCTGTGCCGTCTCGTCGATATGGCGCTGCAGGCGATAGAAGCCGAGCAGCGTCGGGCCGTAGACGGCCAGAAGCGCGCCGGCGACCACGAGCACGGCGAGCAGCACGATACGTTTCTTCATTTCCGGTCTCCTACGCGCGGCGCAGTTTGTTGAGCGCCTGAAGCGCGGCCTGGTGACCCGAGCGGACGGCGCCGTCCATGTAGCCGGCCCAGATGTTCGCGGTCTCGGTGCCCGACCAGATCAGGTTGCCGCACGGCGTGCGCAGCGCGTCGCCGTGTGCGGTCCAGAATCCGGGCGGAATCGCGGAAACGCACGTGATCGTCCACGGGTCGGCGAGCCCCCAGTCACGATCGTGGTACGACACCGGCTGCAGCGCGTCGGCACCCCACGCCTGCGCGTAGAGCTCGGCGAGCATCTGCTTCGCCGCCTGCGGGTCCGACGGCAGCATCGCGTTCTTGACGAACGCGTTGATCACGCCGATCTCGCCGCCGGGCGGCGAATTGTCGTAGGCCCAGAAGATCGGCCCATTGGTCTGGAAGATGTGGCCGTTCAGCCCCTTGTCGCGCCAGAACGGCCGGCGATAGACCATCGCCGTCTTGCGCGCCGGGGAATGCGCGGGCCACGCACGTTGCAGTGCCGCGCGCGGCGCCGGCAGAGGCGGATCGAACTGCATCCGGTGACACAGTGCCGGGTGGAGCGCCATCACGACCTGTCTCGCGCGCACCGTGCCGCGGTCCGTCTGCAGCGTGACGACATCGCGATCCCAGCCGACGATCCGGCGCACCGGTGCCGACAGGCGCACCTTGTCGCCGAGTTGCTGCGCCATCCGAAGGCTGAGGGCCTGCGAGCCGCCGACGAAGCGGGTTTCCTGCGCGCTGTGCTTGATCGAGTCGAGCTGCGCGTAATCGCAATCGGCGGAATTGATCATCGACAGGAAATGCAGCAGCCCCATCTTCGCCGGCGCGACGCCGCCCGACAGCGCGATCGACGCGTTCCAGCCCATCCGGTCTTCGGGTTGGATGCCCTGCTGCGCGAGCCAGTCGCCGACCGACAGCCGGTCGAGCTCGGCCGCCTTCTGCGAGGTCCATGGCGTGGCCGACGGCACGTCGCGCGACAGCCGGCCGAGCTTCGCCGCGACGGCTTCGTCGGTGCCGAGCGTGCCCTGCAGGTCGATCTCGGCGCGCCCGTCGCCGCCGAGAATGACCGTCTTGCCTGCGTAATAGCTCGGGAACGTGCCGACTTCCAGCTCGCGGGCGAGATCCGCGACAGCCGTCTGGCCCGGGCCGATCCACTGGCCGCCAACTTCCGTCACATAGCGGCCGCCCACGTCGTAGTTGAGCGTGCGGCCGCCCACGCGATCGCGCGCCTCGAGCACCGCGAAGGATTCGCAGCCCGCGTAGCGCAGGTCGCGCGCGGCCGTCAGGCCGGCCAGCCCGGCGCCGACGATCGCGACGTCGAGCACGTCGCCCGGTACGGGCGCCGCATCGGCGCTCGCACGCGACGCGCTCATTGCAAGGCCGCCGATCGCGACGGAGGCGCCCGTGGCCTTGAGCCACTGCCTGCGCGACAGGTTGGCCGCGCCGTTGGGGGATGACTTCCTGGACATGATGTCTTTCCGGGTTACAGCCTGAAATGACGCGGGCGGCGGCCGCCTGGGCGGCACGCGCATATCGCACGCGCGGAATCTGACGACTGAACAACCTCAAGCAACTTCCCCTGCCGCCGGCTCGGGCATCGAGCCCGATGCGCGAGCCGGTTCGCGAACACCCGCGCCCGCATGCGGCCGAGCCATCGGTCGCATGGCACTCGACGTTCGCCATTCGCAGTCCTGCCTGTCTCCATGCCGATCGTCCTTTTTCTGATAAGGAATCGTCGATCTTTGTAATTAGTACATGTTGCAAAAGTTAGGTCATGATACATAAAACAGAAACAGAAAAAAAAGACAGGGTATTCCCCTGTCCCGATGACGATCGCAAGGCTCCAGAAAGGTTGCTGCGCGGTATCGCGTTCATGGCGATCGCGTGCGCGGTCCCGCATGCCGCGCATCGGGCAACGCCGCGCGCCGGCAACCTTGTCCACGGCGGTCTTCATGTTGTCGTAGATGCCGCGCCGCGGCACGCCGCCGAACGCGGCGAACGCGCGGGCGTGCGCATCGAACAGCATCTCGTGACTCTGTGTGGGATAGGCGACGAGCCAGAACGCGCGGCTGGAGTTAAGTTTGACGTGGGCGACCTCCAGGCGTCGCCGCAGCCCGCCAATAAAAGCGTATTCGCAGCTCCAGTCAAACTGGAAGGCTTCGCCGGGTTCGAAGGCGAGCGGCACGAAGGCCTGCCTGCGAGGCGCCTCAGCCTGCTCCTCGTGCCAACGCCTCACGAACGCGCTCACCCGGCCGTAGCTGCCGGCGTAACCCTCGGCGCGGATCGACGTCGTCGCTTTGACCCGCACACCCGATGCACTTGATTTGCCACCGGGAGCCGGCTGTAATTTGAGGTGCAATCGCCTGCAAATGCGGAAAGCTCTTCACACGTGCATTGTTCGATAACCGCTGAAGAGCACCCGCATCGTCAATTTGTGGTTGCGGTAGCTTATTCATCTCGCACCCCTGACTCGAGAGCAATGCGCAACGACCCAAGCATCTCAGGTGACAGTTGGTCTTTGTAGTCCGCGTATAACTTGTCCCAAGTCTGATAGCGTGAAGCATCACCGCTCAATGCCGCTCGCGCAATATTTCCCAGAGCTTGGCTCTTGCCGACTCCGTTCTTACCTATGACCACCGCGATGCGTTTTGGAAGCTCGTGTTTGTGTTCGAATCGAAACTCCAGTCGATGTTGATTCTTCCGCCCGTCAAGTTGGAAGCTAACCTCGATGTCGTTGGACATTTCTCCAAATCGTTCAGACTCCAATCCCCTCAAAATAGGACCGGCATGCTACCCGGAATCTTGGATCGAACGTCTCGCTGCTTTTTTTCGTTGTCATCGTTGGATGTTCACAAAAGCCTTGTCACGGGTTAGCTGACTATCATCAGACTGGCACCTTACCATTTTAGAAGCATCGGCCGCCTCACCGCATAACCACCCACACAACGCCCCTCTCATCGCCCTCAATCCCCTTGCCCCTCGCCCCCTTGTCATTTCCATCACTCGCGACGCACTTTTTCACTTCGACTCAGCGATAAATTGCGCATTTCATTTAATTTTAGAATAAAAATCTCATGATCAGCGCAGATTCGTGAATACAATGAAAATTCTCCATTGATATGAATTTTTATTCAAAGACAACTTATTGAGACTGCGGACATCTTTTCTGAGAGACAACAAAACAAGCCCGCAGCCCCATCCCACCACTTCCCCCGTACCGGCATTCGTCAACCAAACTGTACCGGTACTGTACAGAAAACCGTCGCTAAACTGACCTCCATCCCAGTCCAGAACCGAATGGAGAATCCGCGATGGAATTCCTCACCCTCAGCGCGTTGCCCGCCGGCATGCTGTTCGCGCTCGTCACGTCGATCACGCCGGGCCCGAACAACACGATGCTGCTCGCATCCGGCGTCAATTTCGGTTTCCGCCGCACCATGCCGCACCTGTTCGGCATCAGCATCGGCGTCGCGATCCTCATGCTCTGCGTCGGCTTCGGCCTTGGCGAAGCGTTCAAGCGCATGCCGCTGCTGTACACGATCCTCGAAGCCGCGAGCGTCGCGTACCTGCTGTACCTCGCGTGGCGCATCGGCACGTCGGGCGAAGTGAAGGCGCACGGCGGCAAGCCGCGCCCCATGACGTTCATCGAAGCCGCCGCGTTCCAGTGGATCAACCCGAAGGCCTGGATGATGGTGCTGACCGCCGCGACGACGGTCCGCCTGTCCGCCGACTACGGGATGAACGCCGCATGGATGGCCGTCGTGTTCATCCTGATCGGCTTCCCGTGCATCTGCCTGTGGGCCGCTTTCGGCCTCGGCCTGCGCCGCTTCCTGTCGAACCCCCGCGCGCTGCGCATGTTCAACATGACGATGGCCGTGCTGCTGATCCTGTCGCTGTATCCGCTGGTCGCGCACCTGCTGGCATAGTGAGCGCTCACCGCGCGCCCGTTGAGATTCGCCCGATGCAGGCGTACCCTTTTGATACGGGCGCGCGCCGCCGTTTCGCCGGTTGCGCCGCTGCAGCCGGGAGAGTATCGATGAAGCTACTGCTGAGGGCGGGCGAACACATCGAGGGGATGCACTGGATCGCCGAGTATCACCCGCTCACGCACGAGATTCGCGTGCTGCGCGAGGACATCGAGATCGGTATCTACAGCGCGCCGCCGACGATGTTTGGCGAAGAGGAAGACATGGGCGCCGCGAACCTCGCCGATCATCGCAGCCGGGAGGCCGCGCTGCGCGCGTATCTGCGCAACTTCGTGCGGGAACACGACACGGAAGAATAGCCGGCGGCCCGCCGGCCGCCGTATCGGCGGGCCGGCGCATCGCACCGGCCCGCGCTTCGCTCAATGCCCGAGCGATTCGATCTTGCCTGCCGGCTGCGTGACGCCATGCGGCCGCGCCATCTGCTTGATCAGCAGCGCGACACACGCGAGCAAGCCCGCGACGGCGATCGTCGCGAACACGCCCGCGAACGAGAAATGCCGGCGCGTCAGCTCGGCGACGAGAAACGATCCCGCAATCCCGCCGAAGCGGCCGACGCCGAGCATCCACGCGACGCCCGTGCCACGCCCTTCGGTCGGATAGAACGCGGCAGCCAGCGCCGGCATCGACGATTGCGCGGTATTCATCAGCACGCCGGCCACGAACACGACCAGCACGAGCAGCCCGACGTTACCAGCCGCCTGCCCGATCGCATAGACGCTCACCGCGGTCAGCGCGTAGCACACCGCGATCACACGGTTCGCGTTGAAGCGGTCCATCAGCACGCCGCACAGCACTGCGCCGACGCCGCCGAGCGGGAACAGCGCGGAGATCAGCGTCGCGCTCTTCGGCGTCAGGCCGGCATCCTTCAGCAGGATCGGCATCCAGTTGATCGACGCGTAGAAGATCACGAGGCCCATGAAGTACGCGAGCCACAGCATCACCGAGCCGACGATGTACGAGCGCGACAGCACGACGCCGAGGCCCTTGCTGCCGGTCTGCGGCGCGGCTTCGGTCATCGCGAACGAGCCGGCGTTCAGCGCATCGCGCGAGATGCGCGCGAGCGTCGCGCGAACCTTGTCGACAGCGTGGTTGTTGGCGACCATGAAGCGCACCGACTCCGGCATCTTCAGCAGCAACAGCACGCCGAGCAGCAGCGGCGTCACGCCGCCGAGGATCAGCACGCTGCGCCAGCCGAAATGCGGAATCATCCATGCAGCCAGGAAACCGCCGAACGCGGCGCCGAGCGGAAAGCCGCAGAACATCAGGTTGATCACGGTCGCGCGGCGCTTGTCCGGGCAGAACTCGCCCATCATCGTGACCGCGTTCGGCATCGCCGCGCCCAGCCCGACGCCGGTGATGAAACGCAGGATCGTCAGGTGTCCGATGGTCGTCGAGAATGCGGACATCAGGCATGCGACGCCGAACAGGAATACCGAGCCGAGCAGCAGCGAGCGGCGCCCGAGCTTGTCGGACAGCGGGCCCGACACGAGCGCACCGCACGCGAGGCCGAACAGCGCGGCGCTCAGCACCGGTGCGAGATCCGGTTTGGTGAGGTTCCATTCGCCGAGCAGCGACGGCGCGATGAAGCCGATCGCAGCCGTATCGAAGCCGTCGAGCAGCACGATCACGAAACACATGAGGAATACGAGCCATTGAAAACCGCCGAACGGCTGCTCGTTGATGAAGGTCTGGACATCGACCACGGGTGCGCGATTCATCGCAAGTCTCCTGATATATAAGCGACGCGGCCTCGGAACCACGTCTTGCCCTTGTTCGCGCACCAGCCATCCGGTGCGCCGCGCGCCGATGCTCTGCCGGCGCGTTCATTCATCGTCGAGGCCCGCCAACCATCAGCGGGCCCCGACTTCAACATCGCACTACAGCCGGCACTTAACCAGCCGCATCCTGTTCCTTGAAGATCTTGTCCGCGAGATGAAACGCGGAATTCGCGGCCGGCACCCCGCAATAGATCGCGGTCTGCAGCAGCACTTCCTTGATCTCGTCACGCGTCACGCCGTTGTTGCGCGCGGCGCGCAGGTGCAGCGCCAGTTCCTCGCCGCGGTTCAGCGCCACCATCATCGCGATGGTCAGCAGGCTGCGCGTATGGCGCGGCAAGCCGTCGCGCGTCCAGATCTCGCCCCACGCATAGCGCGTGATCAGGTTCTGGAATTCGTCGGTCACCTCGGTGCGGTTCTCGAGCGAACGGTCGACGTGCGCGTCGCCGAGCACCGCGCGACGCACCTTCATCCCTGCTTCATAACGTTCCTGGTCATCCATCGCCGGTGCCTCACGCGGTCAGGAAATCGAGCAGCGCGCGGTTGAAGCCGTCGGTGCACTCGATGTTCGAAATATGCGCGGCGTCGAATTCGACGTGCTGCGCACCCGGAATCGCGGCAGCCAGCGCGCGGCCCTGATCGGGCGGCGTCGACATGTCCTTCGCGCCGGTCACGACGAGCACCGGCAGCGCGATGCCTTTCACTTCTTCGCGCAGGTCGGCCGCGTTCAGCGCGTCGCAGTTCGCCGCGTAGCCGTCCTTGTCGGTATGCACGAAAGTGTCGCGGATCGCGTCGAACAGGCGCGGCTCGCGTTCGACGAACGCGTCGGTGAACCAGCGCGGCAGCACGGCGTCGGCGAGCGCGGCCATCCCTTCGGCACGCGCCTTCTGCGCACGCGGCGCCCACACTTCCGGCGAGCCGATCTTCGCGGCGGTGTTCGACAGCACCGCGCGAACGATGCGCGACGGGAAGCGTGCGGCCAGCGCAGCCCCCGTCAGCCCGCCCATCGAGATCCCGCAGAAATGCGCGCGTGCGATGCCGACGTGGTCGAGCAGGCCGATCACGTCGCCGGCGAGCTGCTCGATCGTGTACGAACCGGCCGGCGCGTCGGAATGGCCGTGGCCGCGCGTGTCGTAGCGCAGGATGTTGAAGTGCTGCGTGAGCGGGCGGATCTGCGGCGCCCACATCTGCAGGTCGGCACCGAGCGAGTTCGAGAAGACGAGCCACGGCGCGTCGTCGCGCGCGGCACGGTCGATCCGGTAATGCAGTTTCACGCCGTTGACAGTGGCGAAAGGCATCAATGTTCTCCTGGTGATTGCGCGCCCGCATGCAGCGCGAGCACGGCGTCGACGTAGGCCTGCGCCTCGCCGACGTATTGAGCGGGATCGAGCAGCCGCGCGAGCGCGTCGCGCGACAGATGCGCCGACACGGTCGCATCGGCGGCGAGCACGTCGAACAGCGTCGCGCCCGTGCGCACGGCTTCCTTCGACGCCTGTTCGACGACGTGATGCGCGTCGAGCCGGCCGATCTTGTCGCCGAGCGCGAGCATCACCGCTTCGCCGAGAATCAGCCCGCGCGTCAGGTCGAGGTTCGCGGCCAGGCGTTCGGTGTTCACGTCGAGGCCCGCGACGATCTGCGCGATCTGCGCCAGCGCGCCGCCGGTCAGGCGCGCGAGATCGGGCAACGCATCCCACTCGGCCTGCCAGCCGCCGAGCGCGCGTTCGTGTTCCTGGACCATGCCCGCGAACACGGTCGCGACGAGGTTCGGCGCACGTACGGCAGCCGTCAGCACGGCTGCGCAGCCGACCGGGTTGCGCTTGTGCGGCATCGTCGACGAGCCGCCCTTGCCGGCGGCGGCCGGCTCGCCGAGCTCGCCGACTTCGGTCTGCATCTGCAGCGACACGTCGCGCGCGATCTTGCCGAGCGTGCCCGTCAGCATCCCGAAGCAGGACGCGGCTTCCGCAATGCGGTCGCGCTGCGTGTGCCACGGCACGGCCGGCGCCGCGAGCTTCAGGTCCGCCGCCAACGCGGCCGTGACGCCGGCCGCCTGCTCGCGCAGGCTCGCGAGCGTGCCGGCCGCACCGCCGAACTGCAGCACGAGCGCACGCTCGCGCAATTCGGCGAAGCGCGCGCGATGGCGCAGCAGCGCATCGAGCCATTGCGCGAATTTCAGGCCGAGCGTAATCGGCAGCGCCTGCTGCAGCCATGTGCGGCCGATCATCGGCGTCGCGCGATGCGTGCGCGCGAGCGCCGCGAGCGATGCGCAGGCTTCGTCGAGCATCGGCTCGAGCACATCGAGCGTGTCGCGCAACTGCAGCACGGTGGCGGTATCGATGATGTCCTGGCTCGTCGCGCCCCAGTGCACGAACTTCGCGGCCTCGGGATCGTCGGCCTTCACCTGCGCGGTGAGCTGCTTGACGAGCGGAATCGCGAGATTGCCGCCGAGCGCCGCACCGTGCGCGAGCGCGTCGGCGTCGAGCCGGCTGGCGTCGCATGCGCGTTCGATCGGCGCGACCGCAGCGGCGGGAATCACCTGCTGCGCGGCGAGCGCACGCGCGAGCGCGGCCTCGACGTCGAGCATCCGCTGGATCGTCTCGCGGGGCGACCAGATCCGGTTGAGCGGCTCGGCGCCGCAGATGAGGGAGGTCAGGCGGGCGCTGTCTTCGAGCATGGCATCAGATTGGGGAAACGGCGTGCGCCTATTGTCCACCCAAGCGTGCCGGCATGCGCGCAAGCGCACGCGCCGGCACGCTCGGGGTTCAGGCAGCGGCCTTTTGCGTCGCGTCGATCAGCGGCACGCCGGTCAGCTTCTGCAGTTCGTCGAACGACAGGTCGGTGAAGATCTCGCTCACCGCGAGGCCGTCGGCCATCACGTCGAGCACGGCGAGATCCGTATAGATGCGGCTCACGCACTGCACGCCGGTGACCGGATACGAGCACTGCGCGACGATCTTGCTCTCGCCCTGCTTCGTCAGGTGCTCCATCATCACGAACACCTGCTTCGCGCCGATCGCGAGGTCCATCGCGCCGCCGACCGCCGGAATCGCATCGGGCGCACCCGTATGCCAGTTCGCAAGGTCGCCGGTCGCGGATACCTGGAACGCGCCGAGCACGCAGTAGTCGAGGTGGCCGCCGCGCATCATCGCGAACGAATCCGCGTGGTGGAAATACGCGCCGCCGGTGAGCAGCGTCACGTGCTGCTTGCCGGCATTGATCAGTTCGTCGTCTTCCTCGCCGGGCGCGGGCGCGGGGCCCATGCCGAGCAGGCCGTTCTCGCTGTGCAGGAAGATTTCCTTGCTCGGGTCGAGGTGGTTCGCCACCAGCGTCGGCACGCCGATACCGAGGTTCACGTACGCGCCTTCGGGGATGTCCTGGGCGACGCGCTTGGCCATTTCATCGCGGGTCAGTCGTTTCATGTCGAATTCCTCGAGGCAGTCAGGCGGCTTGGGACGTGGCGTGTTCGGCGGCCAGCTCGGCCGCGTGCGCGGCCTGCGGCACCTCGACGACGCGCTGGACGAAAATGCCCGGCGTCACGATGTGTTCCGGGTTCAGCGCGCCGAGCGGCACGACTTCCGACACCTGCACGATAGCGACCTTCGCGGCGCTGGCCATGATCGGCCCGAAGTTGCGTGCCGTCTTGCGATACACGAGATTGCCCCAGCGGTCGCCCTTGTACGCCTTCACGAGCGCGAAATCGGCGTGGATCGGCGTCTCGAACACATACGGCTTGCCGTCGATCACGCGCGTTTCCTTGCCTTCCGCGAGCTTGGTGCCGTAACCCGTCGGCGTGAAGAAGCCGCCGATGCCGGCGCCCGCCGCGCGGATGCGCTCCGCGAGGTTGCCCTGCGGCACGAGCTCCAGCTCGATCTCGCCCGCGCGGTACAGTCCGTCGAATATCTGCGAGTCGCTCTGGCGCGGGAACGAGCAGATGATCTTGCGCACCTGCTTCGCCTTCAGCAGCGCCGCGAGGCCCGTCTCGCCGTTACCCGCGTTGTTGTTGACGATCGTCAGGTCGCGCGCGCCCTGTTCGATCAGCGCGTCGATCAGCTCGGACGGCATGCCTGCCGTGCCGAAGCCGCCGATCATGATTGTCGCGCCGTCGTGGATGTCGGCCACCGCCGACTGAAGCGATTCGAAAATCTTGTTGACCATGTCTCTTCCTGATACGAACCCGCGGCTCGATGCGCGGCCTGTCGAGGGGACACGCGCGTGCCGCGTGCCGCGCCGGGGCCGATGTCGATCCCTGTTTTGTTCGCTATTCGAACCTAGATTCGATTAGCGAACGATGGGCCGATCATAGAGTCGCGCAGAGCGCGTTGTCAAGGCGGGTTGCCTCGGGGGCCGCTGCGTCGTCGAACGGCAAGCCGACGTAGTTTTCGGCGAGCGCCTGCGCGGCGGCCCGCGAGCGCGTCACGTATTTGAGCTCGGCAAACTTCAGGCGATTGACGAACGGCGAGTCTTCCGGCGACGAATGCAGCATGTTCGTCATGAAGTATGAGAAGTGCTCGGCGCGCCACACGCGCTCGAGGCAGGTCGCGGAATACGTGTCGAGCAGCGTCGCGTCGCCGTTGCGGTAGCGTGCACCGAGCGCGCGGGACAGTGCGCGGACGTCGGCCACCGCCAGGTTCATCCCCTTCGCGCCGGTCGGCGGCACGATATGCGCGGCGTCGCCGGCGAGGAACAGGCGCCCGTGCTGCATCGTCTCGGACACGAAGCTGCGCATCGGCGTCACGCTTTTCTGCGTGATCCGGCCCTCGGTCGGCGTCCAGCCCGTGTCGTTCGAGAAGCGCGTGTGCAATTCGTCCCAGATCCGCGTGTCGGACCATTCGGTGAGGTCTTCGTCGGGCTTGCACTGCAGGTACAGGCGCGTGACCGTCGGCGAGCGCATCGAGAACAGCGCGAAACCGTTGTCGTGATGCGCGTAGACGAGCTCGTCGAGCGACGGCGCCGCGTCGGCGAGGATGCCGAGCCACGCGAACGGATAGACGCGCTCGAACGTGTTCAGTCGTTCCGCCGGAATCGTCTGGCGCGCGATGCCATGGAAGCCGTCGCAACCGGCGATGTAGTCGCAGTCGATGCGGTCCTCGCGGCCGTCGGCGTGCTTGAACGTGACGAACGGGTGCTCGCCCTCGACGTCGTGCAGCGCGACGTCGCTCACTTCGAAGTGCATCGCGTGGCCATGCTCGACGCCGGCCGCGATCAGGTCGCGCACCACCTCGTGCTGGCTGTAGACGGTGATCGCGCGCCCGCCGGTCAGCTCCGACAGGTCGATGCGGTGGCGCTGGCCCGAGAACAGCAGTTCGATACCGTGATGTTCGAGCCCTTCGCGGCGCATCCGGTCGCCGAGGCCGGCTTCGTTCAGCGTGTCGACCGTGCCCTGCTCCAGCACGCCGGCGCGGATGCGGTTCTCGCAGTATTCGCGCGAACGCGCTTCGACGAGGATGGAATCGACGCCTTGCAGGCGCAGCAGATGAGAAAGCAAAAGGCCGGACGGGCCGGCGCCGATGATGGCGACCTGGGTGCGCATTGTTCGTCTCCTGAACATTGGTTCGAGTAATGGAACACATTTGAGCGCTTTCCCGACTATGCGGCAACGCGATTCAGGAGATATGTTGTATACGTTTTGACGATACTGGCCCGGCGATGGATGCGCTCGATCTGAACCTCATTCCCTACCTCGTCGCGCTCGACGACACGCGCAACGTGAGCCGCGCGGGCGACCTGCTCGGCGTCAGCCAGCCGCGCGTGAGCACCGCGCTCGGCCGCCTGCGCGAGTACTTCGGCGATCCGCTGTTCGTGCGCACGTCGCGCGGGATGGAGCCGACGCCGCGTGCGCTCGCGCTGCTGCCGGCCGCCCGCGACGCGCTCGCGCAGATCGAGCGCGGCCTCGTCGCGCCGCACGATTTCGACCCGGCCGCGAGCACGCACACGTTCTCGATCGCGCTGTCGGACGTCGGCGAGATCGTGTTCCTGCCGAAGCTGCTGCAGGCGTTCGCGACGCGCGCGCCGCACGCGAACCTGCGCTCGGTCTCGCTCGCGCACGACGAAGTCGGCCGTGGCCTCGAAGCCGGTTCGATCGATCTCGCGGTGGGCTACTTCCCGGATCTCGACGGCAACAACTTCTTCCAGCAGCGCTTGTTCACGCACCGGTTCGTGTGCCTGATGCGGCGCGGCCATCCGTTCGAGCAGGCGCCGCCGTTCACGGTCGAGCAATTCCTCACGTGCGGGCACGCGGTGGTGCGGGCCGAAGGCCGCAGCCAGGAAGTGCTCGAGAAATATCTCGCGAAGCAGCGCATGCAACGCCGCGCGGTGCTCGAGACACCGCACTTCATGAGCCTGCCGTTCATCCTGAGCCGCACGGACCTGATCGCGACGGTCCCGCATGCGATCGGCTACGCCTATGCGGCCGAGCATGCGTTCATCGTGCCGGTCGAGCCGCCGCTGGCGCTGCCGCGCTTCGACCTGAAGCAGCACTGGCATCGCAAATATCACAACGATCCGCGCACCGCGTGGCTGCGCGGCGTCGTCGCGTCGCTGTTCAACGACGAGCAGGACGAATGGCCGAAGTGAAGTGAGTGCCGGGCCGCACACGCGCCCCGCGAAAGCATGAAACAATGCCCGGATTCCGCGCCGCCCCGGCGGCGGCATTCAATGGAGCAGATAGATGGCTAAAAAGAAGTCCGCGCGGCCCGAGCCGGCCGCATCCCGCCCGAGCCGTGAAGAAGCGGAAGACGCCGTTCGCGTGCTGTTGCGCTGGGCCGGCGACGATCCCGCGCGCGAAGGCCTGATCGACACGCCCGCACGTGTCGTGCGCGCCTATGAGCAGTTCTTCGCCGGCTATGCGCTGGAGCCGCGCGACATCCTCGCGCGCACGTTCAGCGAAGTTGACGGCTACGACGAAATGATCGTGCTGAAGGACATCCGCTTCGAGAGCTACTGCGAGCACCACATGGTGCCGATCATCGGCCGCGCGCACGTCGCCTATCTGCCGAACCATCGCGTGGTCGGCATCTCGAAGCTCGCGCGCCTCGTCGACGCGTTCGCGAAGCGCCTGCAGATCCAGGAAAAGATGACCGTCCAGATCGCCGACACGCTGTTCGACGTACTGGAGCCGAAGGGCGTCGGCGTGATCCTCGAAGCCGCGCACCAGTGCATCTCGACGCGCGGCGTGCACAAGCCGGGCGTCGAGATGGTCACGTCGCGCATGCTCGGCTCGTTCCGCACCGATCCGTCGACGCGGCGCGAATTCCTGTCGATCGTCGCGAATCCGTCTTCAGTGAACCTGACGAATACGTAATGGAGCAGACGAAGCAAGCGGCGCACGCGCCCGTCGTGCTCGTGACCGGCGCCGCGCGCCGGGCCGGGCGCGCGTTCGCCGAGTATTTCGCCGCGCACGGCTATCGCACCGCGGTGCATTACGACCGGTCAGCCGATGCCGCGCAGGCAACGTCCCGTGCGATCGCCGACCGCGGGCACGATTCGGTAGCACTGCAGGCCGACCTGTCGGATGCCGCGCAGATCACCGCGCTGATCGACCAGGTGTATGCGCGTTTCGGGCGCCTCGACGTGCTCGTCAACAACGCATCGGTGTTCTGGCAGGACCATTTCCCGAGCTTCGACCTCGCGGCGTTCGACCAGGCGTGGGCCGTCAACTGCCGCGCGCCGATCCTGCTCACGCGCGCGTTCTACGAACGGGCTCGCGCGGCCGGCGCGCAGGGTGTCGTCGTGAATGTGGTCGATCAGAAGATCAAGGAAAACTTTCACCGCGACCATTTCAGCTATACGGTCGCGAAGGCCGCGCTCGGCAACCTCACGCAGATGCTCGCGCTGTCGTCCGCGCCGGTGCTGCGCGTGAATGCGGTGTTCCCCGGGCTGATGCTGCCGAGCGACGACCAGACGCAAGCCGACTTCGAACACGCGAGCCGCGCATCGACGCCGCTCGCGCGCATCGCGGGCCCCGACGATGTCGCGAGCGCGATCCTGATGCTGACGGGCAACGCGTACAACGGCGTGGATTTCGTCGTCGATGCGGGGCAGAACCTGATCCGCGTCGACCAGGACGTGCTGTACAAGCACCGCGCGCCCGACGGCAAGCACTGACCGGTGCGCGCCGAGGCAGCCGTCGGCCGCGCGCCGCGTTACGGCTTGTCGGCGCTGCCGCCTTCGCGAACCTTGCCCTGCGCGACGCTCGTGCCGGGCGGCACGCTGTGCGTGAGCCACACGTTACCGCCGATCACCGAGCCGCGCCCGATCGTCACGCGGCCGAGAATCGTCGCGCCCGCGTAGATCACCACGTCGTCCTCGACGATCGGGTGCCGCGCATTGCCCTTGACCAGCGCACCGTCGCCATCGGCGGGGAAGCTCTTCGCGCCGAGCGTGACGGCCTGGTACACGCGCACGCGCTCGCCGATGATCGCCGTCTCGCCGATCACGACGCCCGTGCCGTGGTCGATGAAGAAGCTCGGGCCGATCTGCGCGCCCGGGTGGATGTCGATGCCGGTAGCCGAGTGGGCGATTTCATTGATGAATCGCGCCAGCAGCGGCACGCCCAGCCGGTGCAGCGCGTGCGCGAGCCGGTGATGCATCATCGCCAGCACGCCGGGGTAGCACAGCAGGATCTCGGTGATGTGCTGCGCGGCCGGATCGCCGGCATACGCGGCCTGGATATCGCTGACGAGCAGCGCGCGGACCGCCGGCAACTGCCGGCCGAATTCGCGCGCGATTTCGAACGCGCGTTCGTCGAGCTCCGCGAACGGCGTATCGGCATGCTCGGGCAGGAACGGCAGCGCGCGGCGGATCTGTTCGGACAGAATGCGCAGCGTGCTCTCGAGCGTGTGGCCGACGTAGAAGTCGACGCTTTCGTCGGTCAGATCGGGGGCGCCGTAGTGCGTCGGAAACATCGACGCGCGCAGGCCGGTCACAATCTTGCAGATCGCATCGCGCGACGGCAGTTCGCGAATGCCGCGTGGATGGCGCGTGCGATGGAGTTCCTCGCGCGACTCGCGCAAGCCGGCAACGATTTCTTCAAGGCCCCACTGACGGGCGGGTGATGTCGACATATGCCATTGCAGGCGGCCGCGCTCGGTCGCACGGCCGCTAATAAAGTGACGGGTTCCGCAAGATTACCGCGTTTTCCGTCCGGGAGCGGCACGCCGGGGATCGGCCGGACGGCCGACGGCACTGGATCGCGACGGCGTCAGATCGTGATGCTGCTCGCGTCGATCCATCGCACGGCCCAGTCGCGCGCGTGCGCGATCGCGTCGCTTTCGTCGTTGAACTGGAGCTCGATCGGGAAAAATCGGTTCGCAACGAGTTCCCCGTCGCTCGATCGGGAGATCACGACATAGGGTTTGAACGAACCGTCACTGGTACGCGCGGGCGCGCAGTTCAACAGATAACCGCGGTGCGTGAAGGCAGTAGTCGCTTGCATGAATCCGCCACCTCTAGTCCCTTGCTTTGTTGTTCACTACCCGTCTTTAAGGGTGCTGCGGCCCCCCGGCGCGGGCAGAGGCGGCGCGACCGAATCCCCTGTCGCCGCTTCGCAGGAAAAGAATCATACTCTGTAGAAAACGGGTCTTCTAGCTGAAATAAATCATGACAAATCAGTGCGCGTCGCGCGACCGCGGCGATCGCCCGCGCGCCTTTTCCCGTCACACCCGGAACGGGATTTGCTTCGATCCGGAACGCTTCGCCGCGAGGAGAGCCGCGATGGAATCATCCGATCAAACCGATCGTTCGCGTCCGCGCAGCATCGAGCTCGACAACGACGACACGCACGACAGCACGGTCGACACCGACGGCAAGAACCGAGAGGCGTCGCGCCTTGCCGGCGGCGGACCGATCTCGCCCGACGAAATCACGCGCAGCAACGCGTCGCTCGTCAATGCGATGCCGGAAGCCGGCGACGGCTTCGCCGGTTTCGACAGCCGCCCCGGCGGCAATCATCCGGCGTTCGCGCTGCGTGCCGGCTACATGGTGATCGAGAAGGGCTTCGACGCGCCGCCACCCATGAGCGACGCGCTGTTCGGCCCCGTCCACCGGATGTACGGCAGCACGTACTGGCCCGGCCATCAGCGTCGGCCGGAGCGCGTCTTCGAGCTGACGGCCGTGCCGAGATAGCCGGCGCGGCGTTTGAATCGATCGTTCGATTGCGAACCGGTATCGGCCGACAGCCGATGGCCGGGGATCGGCATACGCGATCGTGTGCCGATCCTGCACCGGCAACCGCACGATGCACGAACGAACGATTCCACGCAGCGGCACCGGCAGTGCCATGCACGCCGTGAATTGCGCTGACGCACATGCGTTGATCGAGGTCATGTCGAAACGCCGCGGTTGCGATTGAATGGCGATGCGGGCAATGCATCCGCGTGACCGTCGTGCCGTGTCGATGCGATCGGCGTGCGCGTGTGCGTGCGCCACGCGCGACGCCGATGCGCGCGCATGCCTTCCCGTCGACGATGCAGACAACAGCGACCACCACGTCGCACGACACGCGTCGCGCGTCCCAGCATGCGCCAGATGCATGCCAGTGCGCCGCGGAAACGGAAGCGGCGCCGCCGCGCGGCACGACCGGCACCTCACTGCAAAGTCCCGGTCATTGGTTTACTCTGCCTCGCAGCCTTGCGCATTGCCCAGCCCGATCGGCCATCCGGCCGACTTCGTTTCAACCCGCCACTCGGAGACACTATGTACAAGCGTATTCTGGTTGCCGTCGACGGCAGCGACACGTCCCGCCATGCGTTCGATGCCGCACTGGCGCTCGCGAAATCGCACGGTGCCGAGCTGCAACCGTTCTACGTCGTCGAGAACGCCGCGATCTACTACAACGTGCCCGGCTACGATCCATCCGTGCTGCGCGATCAGCTCGTCGCGCAGGGCAACGCACTCGCGAAGGATTTCACCGCGCTGATGCAGGCAGCGGGCGTGAAAGGCGAGACGAAGCTGGGCGAAGCGACGTCGCTCAACGACGTGTCGTCACTGATCCTCGACGGCGCGAAAGCGTTCGGTGCCGATCTCATCGTGCTCGGCACGCACGGCCGCCGCGGGTTCCGCCGTCTCGTGCTCGGCAGCATCGCCGAGCAATGCGTGCGCCACGCGACGCTGCCCGTGCTGCTGATTCCGGCGGCCGCCAACGTCGACGAACCGGCCGCGTGAGCAGCGTTCGGCATGCGCGCGCAGTCGCGACGTTTTGTCACCCGACAGCGCCAAGTTGCGGTGGGACAATGATTCCGTCGATTCAACGCCGGAGTAAACGATCATGCTGACGCCCGTCGCCACACGTCCCGCCGCCACGCCTCATGCCGGTAGCTGGGCTCCTCGCCAGGCCGCGCACTGCTCGTCGTGCGCAATGCGGCACCTGTGCATGCCGCAGGGCCTGGCGCCCGAGGCGCTCAGTCGCCTCGAGTCGGTCATCTGCGCGGCGCGCCCCGTCAAGCGCGGCGAAGCGCTGTTCCGCGAAGGCGACGCATTCGACAACCTGTACGCCGTGCGCTCGGGTTCATTGAAAACCATCGCGACGCGCCACGACGGCCGCGAGCAGGTCACCGGCCTGCATCTCGCCGGCGAAGCGCTCGGCCTCGACGGCATCTGCGACGACACGCATCCGCGCACCGCGGTCGCGCTGGAAGACAGCTCGGTCTGCGTGATTCCGTACAGCGCGCTCAAGACGCTCTGCTCGGAAGCCGGTTCGATGCAGCTGCGCATGCACAAGCTGATGAGCGAACAGATCGTGCGCGAAACGTCGCAAACGATGCTGCTCGGTTCGCTGAATGCCGAAGAACGTGTCGCCGCATTCCTGCTCGACGTCTCGTCGCGCTACCTGAAGCGCGGTTACTCGCCGTCGGAATTCAACCTGCGGATGACGCGCGAAGACATCGGCAGCTACCTCGGCATGACGCTCGAAACGGTCAGCCGCACGCTGTCGAAATTCCAGAAGCGCGGCCTGATCGAAATGCAGGGCCGCCACGTCCAGATCGTCGATTTCGACGGTTTGCATCACGTCTGATGTGATGCCGCACGGCGCGCGCCTCTCGCGCGCCGCCTGCGTCACGCGATCGGTCAATCGAGAAACAGCGCGGCGCGCGCCTTCAGCGCCGCGCTGAAATCGTCGAGCCAGCCGATCGACAAACGCCAGCTCTGCCAGTAAAGGTCGATGTCGATCGTTCGCCCGCGCGACATGTCGACCAGTTCACCCGCCGCCAGCTGGCGGTCGACCATCCGGTCCGGACACATCCCCCATCCCAAGCCCGTTTCGCACGCACGCAGGTAGCCCGCGACGTGCGGTATCCAGTGCTGCGGCGGATCGAGATCCGCGCGCGTCACGCGCCGGATGAAACGCGCCTGCAGCCCGTCCTTCGGATTGAACATCACGCACGGTGCGCGGCGCAGCGCATCGCGCGTAATGCCCGCGTCGAAGTAGCGTTCGTAAAACGCCGGCGAGCACACCGCGCGATAGCGGATGCGCCCGAGCCGCTCCGACCGGCACCCCTGGATCGGCTCCGCCTGCGCGGTCACCGCGCCCTGCACGCTGCCGTCGCGAATGCGCGACGCGGTGTAATCCTGGTCGTCGATCACGAGGTCGAGCAACGTCTCGCGCTCCGTGCAGAACGGCCCGACCGCGTCGATGAACCACGTCGCGACGCTGTCGTCGTTGACGGCCACGCGCAACGTCGGCCACGCGCTCGCGATCTGGCCCGGCAACGCTGGCATCCGGCCCCCCAGTTCGGCCTCGAGCAGTTGCACGCGCTCGGTATGCCGGCACAGCAGCGCCCCCGACGTCGTCGCGACGCACGGCTGCCCGCGCTTGACGAGCACGCTGCCGACCCGCTCCTCCAGCAGTTTCACGCGCTGCGACACGGCCGACGCCGTGACGTTCAGTTCCTTGGCCGCCCGCTCGAACGAGCCGTGCCGGATCACGGCCGCGAGGGCATCGAGCAACGCGTAGTCGAGCATTAGATTTCCTTAATCCGCATTAGGTGATTTAGCTTCTCTTATTTTCAGGCTGACCGCAGACTAGCGCTACCCGATTCATCCGTCCACTGCTTCCACTGTTGTCACCCACCATGAACTGGCTCGCTTTTTCCCACGGCGCCGTACTCTGCGGATCGCTCATCGTCACCATCGGCGCGCAGAACGCATTCGTGCTGCGGCAGGGCATCATGCGCTCGCACGTCGGCAAGATCGTGCTGCTGTGCGCACTGTCCGACATGATCCTGATCGGCGCGGGCGTCGGCGGCGCATCGGTGCTCGTCGAACGCTATCCGACCTTCGTCCACGCGGTGCTGTACCTCGGCCTCGCGTATCTCGCGTGGTTCGGCATCAACGCGCTGCGCCGCGCGTTCAAGCCGGGCCACGAAACGCTCGACGTGCGCGGCGACGCGGTCGCGCCGCCGCCGCAGAGCGGCCTCGCGATCGTGCTGATGACGCTCGCGTTCACGTGGCTCAACCCGCACGTGTATCTCGACACGTTCCTGCTGATCGGCACGGCCGGCGCACGCGAGCCGGAAGGCGCGCGGCTCGCGTTCGCGATCGGCGCGATGTCGGTCAGCGTCGTGTGGTTCCTCGGGCTCGGCTACGGTGCGCGGCTGCTGGCACCGTGGTTCCGCAAGGCCATGGCGTGGCGCGTGCTGGATGGCGCGATCGGCAGCATGGTGCTGTTTCTCGCGGCGGTGCAGTTGCGCTGACCGGTTCACCGTCGCACGGGCGGCCGCTCGCCGCCCGTCGTCCCGCCCGCTCCGGTGCCACGCTGGAGCATCCCTTCCCGCCCTTCCACCCGCTCCCGCCCACGCGCGGTTCCGCGCCCCGCCGCGCCAACCGCAACAAAAATCGGTTCCTGATCGAACGCAGCCACGCGAAGCACTCACGCAACGGACGGGGTGTCCGTCAACTGCGTCAAACCGCCTGCCATCGCGACGGCGCGCCGCCTGCACGAATCGGAGCGATCGGCGAGAATGTCCAGCGTCCCGCGACAACGGCGTGACCGCACCGCGAACCCCGTCGTCTCGCCGTGATCGTTGCGGCCCATCCCGCAGTTCCATTCCGTCACCCCGCAGATATCGGAGCAGAACATGGCACTACGCACTCTCGGCACGTCGAACATCCAGGTTTCGCCGCTCGCGTTCGGCGGCAACGTCTTCGGCTGGACCGTCGACGAGAACACGTCGTTCGCGCTGCTCGACGCGCTCGCCGACACCGGCATCAACTTCATCGACACGGCCGACGTCTATTCGGCCTGGGTACCCGGCAACCATGGCGGCGAATCGGAAACGATCATCGGCAAATGGCTCAAGCGTACCGGCAAACGCGAGCAGGTCGTGATCGCGACCAAGGTCGGGCTGCTGGGCGCGCGCGCGGGGCTGACCCGCGACAACATCCTGAAAGCCGCCGACGATTCGCTGCGCCGCCTCCAGACCGACTACATCGACCTGTATTTCTCGCATCGCGACCTCGCCGATACGGCCCCGCTCGAAGAAACGCTCGGCGCCTATCAAACGCTGATCGACACGGGCAAGGTGCGCATCATCGGCGCATCGAACTACAGCGGCGCACGCCTGCGCGAAGCCGCCGACATCAGCCAGCGCGACGGCCTGCCCGCGTACCAGGTCATCCAGCCCGAATACAACCTGCTGGACCGCGCCGACTACGAGCGCGATCTCGAACCGGTCGTGCGCGACCTGAAGCTCGGTGTCGTCAACTACTATGCGCTCGCGAGCGGCTTCCTGTCGGGCAAGTACCGCAGCGAGGCCGACCTGAAGAAGAGCGTGCGCGGCGATCGCGTCGCCGGGTATCTCAATGAACGCGGGCTGCGCATTCTCGCCACGCTCGATGCGGTGGCCGAGAAGCACGGCACGCAGCCGGCCGCGATCGCACTCGCGTGGCAGATCGCGCGGCCGACGATCACCGCACCGATCGCGAGCGCGACGTCGCTGGCGCAGCTGGCATCGCTCGGCGAAGCGATCCGGGTTCAGCTCGATCAGGATGACATTCGCCGGATCGACGAAGCCAGCGCGGGCTGAAGTCGCTGGTAGCAGGCCGGTCGATCGGATCGCACGTCGTCGTCGAATCCGGCGCGTTCGTCGACACCACCGGCAGCGGCCGCCCGGACATTCAGTTCCACGTGCTGCCGACGCTCGTCGGCGACGTCGATCGCGAACCGCTGCCCGGCCATGGCCTGTCGATCAACCCGTGCCTGCTCAGGCCGCGCTCGCGCGGCTCGGTGCGACTGCGCGGCAACGATCCGGCCGCGCCGATGCTGTTCGACAGCGGCGCGCTGTCCGACCCGGCCGATGTCGACGGCCTCGTGCGCGGCGTCGCGCTCGCGCGGCAGATCATCCGCGCGCCGTCGCTCGCGCGCATCGTACGCGAAGCCGAGACGTTGACCGATACGGCACTCGCCGACTACGTGCGGCACCGCGCGAAAACCGTCTATCACCCGGCCGGCACCTGCCGCATGGGCAACGACGAGCAGGCGGTCGTCACGCCGCGACTCGCGGTGCAAGGTGTCGACGGATTGCGGATCTGCGATGCATCGGTGATGCCGCGCATTGTGTCCGGCAACACGAACGCGCCGACGATCATGATCGCGGAGCGCTGTGCGGAGTTCATGCTGACGGAATAACGCAACGCCGCACGCAGGCGCTTTCGTTCACGACAATAAAAAACGGCGCGTGAGACACGCGCCGCCACATCAACTGCCGGAATCAGCCCCTGTCCGCCCGCGCCGCGTCGCGCAGCGCCATCGGCGACGCGCCATAGCGATCTCGAATCGCACGGCTGAAGTGCGCCTGGCTCGAAAAGCCCCAGCGAAACGCGATTTCGCCGACGCTCGTCTTGCGCAGCCGCGCATCGGTCAGCTCGCGATGCGCATGCGACAGCCGCTCCGACCAGATGTGCTGCGTGATCGACTCGCCTTCGGCCGCAAAGAGCCGGCTCAGATGCCGCAGCGACAGCCCGACCGCGTCGGCGACGGCCTGGGGCCCGAGCTCCGGGTCGCCGAGATGCGTCGCGACGTACTGCTTCGCGGTCAGCAGATACGACAGCGACGCACGCGACGCGCCTGCACCGTTCACCTCCGCATCGATGAGTTCGGCGATTAGCGTGCGCGTGTGTTCGGCGAACCGCGCAGCGTCACGCTCGACCGGATCCTTCATGAAGCGCACGACGCTCGCGCGCAAGGTCGTGCCGAGCATCGCGCCCGCGCCGGGTTTCGGCGCGATCCGCAGCGGCAGCGCCGCCAGTTCCGCATCGAGCCGGTCGTCGAACGTCGTGATCGGAATATCGATCAGCAGCTGCCGCATCGGCGTCAGGAATCCGAACAGATAAGGGACGCGCGTGTCGTAGACGACGACATCGCCGGCGTCCGCGAGCAGGCAACGATCCCGCTGGATGAAATACGCACGCCCGCTCAGGATCTGGCACGCGAACAACGACTCCTTCGGCAACTGGCGCACCAGCGCGGGGCTGCGCTCGATCACGTGATCCTGGCCGCTGATGTCCGCGATGCCGAGGCCCGGCAGTGCGATATCGGTCTTCTCGACCTCAAGCCCGGCCGGCGACAGCGACGAGCAGCGCAGCCCGACCAGCGTCGCCGCATTGAACGCATCCCAGTACGCCATCCTGTCGCGCGCCGGCACGTCGGCCGTCGAGCCTCGCGTGCGGGAAAAAACGGTCGTATTCGTCACGTCGCCTCCTGCTGGCGCCTGTCGTGCGGAGCAGCACGGATTGGGGGATGGTTCGTCCGGAATTTGTTGCGATGCAATGTCCGGCGCGATCAAGCAATGCGTCCAGCCCAGTCAAGAGCGGCGCGCACCGGCTGGCTAAAGTCGAGCCCACGACACCCCCTATACCAGGAGACAAACCGTGGTCGACAAAGCCGTAGCCGAATTCTGGCAAAACATTCCGCCGATTGCCAATCCGTTCAAGCCCGATGCACTGCCCGAAGCGTACATCGCGAACGCGGCCACCGACGACGAGCGCTATTACGTTCCGTTCACCGAAACGGTTTCGTCGCGGCCGCTGTGGATCTCGCCGTCGCAGAACAAATGGTGCGACATCCTGATGGCCAAGGAAGCAGGGCTCGTGAACCGGCACTATCACCCGCACGAGGTGTTTGCTTACACGCTGTCGGGCAAGTGGGGTTATCTGGAGCACGAATGGACCGCGACGCGCGGCGATTTCGTGTACGAAACACCGGGCGAAGGCCACACGCTCGTCGCGTTCGATCACCCGGAGCCGATGCGCGCGTTCTTCATCGTCAAGGGGCCGCTGATCTGGCTCGACGAAGCAGGCAATCCCGACGGCTACTTCGACGTGCATTCGTACATCGCGATGTGCAAGGCGCATTACGAGAAGGTCGGCCTCGGCGCGCAAGCGATCGAGAAGCTGTTCCGCTGACGCGCGGCGAGGCTCACCATGACATCCCCTTCCTCCTCCCGATCCGCGTGGACGTACGAGAACAGGCTGCTGCTGATCCTGTTCATGACGTTCGGCTTCGTGTTCTTCGACCGCCTCGCGCTGTCGTTCCTGTTCCCGTTCATGTCGGCTGAGCTGCACCTGACGAACACGCAGCTCGGCATGGTGTCGTCCGCGCTCGCGCTCACGTGGGCATTGTCCGGCGCCGCGACGGGCGCGTGGTCCGATGCACGCGGCACGCGCAAGCCGCTGCTGATCGCGGCCGTGCTCGGCTTTTCCGTGTGCTCGGCGCTGTCAGGGCTCGTCGGCGGCTTCGCGAGCCTGATCGCGTTCCGCGCGCTGATGGGCATCGCCGAAGGCCCCGTGCTGCCGCTGTCGCAATCGCTGATGGTCGAAAGCTCGACGCCGAGCCGCCGCGGGCTGAACATGGGCCTGCTGCAAGGCTCCGCCGCCGGCCTGCTCGGCGCGATGATCGGCCCGCCGGTGGTCATCGGCATCGCGACCAGGTACGGCTGGCGCGAGGCGTTCTACGTGTCGTGCATTCCGGGCTTCCTGATCGCGTTCTGCATCTGGCGCTGGGTGCGCGAAGTGCCGCCCGGCGGCGTGCGGCACGCGCAGGCCGAACCCGCCGGCGCACCGGCCGCGAGCGGCGCGGCAGTCAGCCGCTGGGCGTTGCTGAAGGAGCGCAACATCCTGCTCTGCATGCTGATCAGTTGCTTCTTCCTGACGTGGTTCATCGTGATCATCTCGTTCGCGCCGGTGTTCCTCGTGGAAAGCCGCCATCTGTCGCCATCCGACATGGGCGTCGTGATGACCTGCCTCGGCGCCGCGTGGGTGTTCTGGGGCTTCGCGGTGCCGGCGATCTCCGACCGGATCGGCCGCAAGCCGACGATGATCGCGTTCGCGCTGATCGCGGCCGTGTGCCCGGTCGTGATGATCCATGCCGGCTCACTGTGGGCGCTCGGCGCGCTCGTGTTCGCCACGTACACGGGCCTCGGCTGCTTCACGCTGTTCATGGCGACGATCCCGGCCGAAACGGTGCCGCCGCGCGCGATCGCCAGCGCGCTCGGCCTGATCATGGGCGCCGGCGAACTGATCGGCGGCTTCGTTGCACCGACCGTCGCCGGCTTCGCCGCGGACAAGTACGGCCTGCCGTTCGCGATGTGGACGTCGGCCGCCGGCGCGATCCTCGCGTGCGTGCTGTCGTTCGGCCTCGTCGAGACCGCACCCGCCGTGCTGCGCAAGCGCGCGCTCGCCGGCTCGGCCGCGAGCCGTCTCGATGCACAAAACCTCGGAGGCCACTGACATGCGGGCACTTCAATGGCATGGTCCGCGCGACGTCCGTCTCGTGGAAATCGACACGCCGCGCGTCGGCCCCGGTGACGTACGCATCGCGGTCGCGTACTGCGGAATCTGCGGCAGCGACCTGCACGAATATGCGGACGGCCCGCACGCGATTCCGGTCGACACGCCGCATCCGCTGTCGCGCCGCACCGCGCCGCTGACGCTCGGCCACGAGTTCTGCGGCACCGTCGTCGAAGTCGGCGACGGTGTGACGGCGCTGCGCGCGGGCGATCGCGTCGCGGTCGAGCCCGAGTATCGCTGCAGCCAGTGCGCGTATTGCCGCTCGGGGTCATACAACCTGTGCGTGTCGATGGGCTTCGCCGGGTTGATGGGCGACGGCGGCATGGCCGACTTCGCGGTCGTGCCGGCGTATATGCTGCATCGCCTGCCTGATGACGTGAGTCTCGAACAGGCCGCGGTGATGGAGCCGGCGGCTGTCGCGCTGCACGCGTTGCGGCGTGGCGAACTGCGGCTCGGCGAGACCTGCGCGGTATTCGGGCTCGGGCCGATCGGCCTGCTGCTGATCATGCTCGCGAAGCTGCAGGGGGCGACCACGATCGTGGCCGTCGACGTCTTGCCCGAACGGCTCGCGGCGGCCGTGCGCTTCGGCGCCACGCACACGTTCGACGCGCGCGCACTCGGCGCATCCGCGCTGCAGGACGCGATCCGCGCGGCCACGGGCGGGCTCGGCGTCGATGCGAGTTTCGAAGCGGCCGGGCTGCCGGCCACGTTCGAATCGGCGATGCAGGCACTGCGCAAGGGCGGCCGCGTCGTAATGGTCGGCCTGATGCCGCATGCCGGCTTCGACGCGTTCCGCGCGGTCAACGACGAGCTGACCTTCACGGCGAGCGTCGGCTACCGGCATGCGTACGAAGACCTGCTGCGCATCGTCGCGTCGGGCGCGCTCGACCTCACGTCGATCGTCACGCGCACCGTGTCGCTCGAAGACGCCGTCACCGACGGCTTCGACGCGCTGCTCGCCGACCGCGCGCAAATCAAGATCCTCGTTTCACCCGCGCAACGGCCGGCCCGTCGCGCACACACCATCGGGAGCGTCGAGCATGAGTCGTCAGTGGGCGTTTGAAGGCAAGACCGTCGTCGTGACGGGCGGCACGTCGGGCATCGGTGCGCGCACGGCGATGCGGTTCGCGGAAGCCGGCGCGTCGGTCGTCGCGCTCGGGCTCGATGCGGGCGGCCCGCATGCGCCCGTGCATGCGGGCGTTCGCTGCGTGGAACTCGACGTGACCGACAGCGATGCGCTGACGCGCACGATCGCGGCCCTGCCGCGGCTCGACGTGCTCGTCAACGGCGTCGGCATCAGCCGGCACGCGGACGAATACCGGATGGACCAGTTCGAGCTCGTGCTGAACGTGAACCTGACGTCGGTGATGCGGGCCTCCGACGCCGCGCGGCCAGCGCTGTCGGCGCATGGCGGCAGCATCGTCAACGTCGCGTCGATGTACACGTACTTCGGCAGCAAGGACCGCCCCGCGTACAGCGCAAGCAAGGGCGGCATTGCGCAGCTCACGCGCTCGCTCGCGCAGGCGTGGGCCGAGCGCGGCATTCGCGTGAACGCGGTCGCGCCCGGCTGGATCGACACGCCGCTCAGCAGCGGCCTGATGGCCGACATGCAGGCATCGCGGCGCATCCTCGAACGCACGCCGCTCGGGCGCTGGGGCACGGCCGACGAAGTCGCGGACGTGATCCTGTTCCTGTGCTCGCCCGGCGCGTCGTTCGTAACCGGCGCGGTCGTGCCGGTGGATGGCGGATATTCGACGGTCTAGCGCGCGGCTCGGCTGACATCGGCAGGCATCGGCGGGCCCGCGACTTCTGCCGATGCCCGTCACACACCGGCTTCCTTCGGTTACGGCTGAACCGGAATTCGTCCGGCCCAGCCTTGTTCAAATCAATCAGTAGTCCAATCAAAAATATCCGATCCAATCGGAAACATGTGAGGAGCATATTGGAGATGACGAAAAAGACCTTTCTGGCGCTCGCGGCATGCGCCATTCCCGCCGTGTCGTTTGCGCAGAGCAGCGTGACGATGTTCGGGCTGATGGATGCCGGCATCAGCTACGTCAGCAATCAAGGCGGCCACGGCGCCGCGAAGTTCGACGACAACATCTTCTTCCCGAACCTGCTCGGTTTCGAAGGCAAGGAGGATCTCGGCGCGGGCACGCGCGCGATCTTCCGGCTCGTCAACCAGTATTCGCTCGGCAACGGCTCGATCATCGGCGGCGGGCTGTTCGCGCGCACCGCCTATGTCGGGCTGCAGAACGACCGGTACGGCACGCTGACGCTCGGCAACCAGTACGAGTTCATGGTCGATTCGCTTGCCGCGGGCGGCAACGAGATCGCGCAGGATCTCGTCGGCCTGTACGGCTTTCGCAACGGCCCGTTCGACAAGCTCGCGTTGCCGAACAACCCGACCGGCGCCTTCGACTGGGATCGCGTCGCGGGCAGCAATCGCGTCGCGAATTCGGTCAAGTACACGAGCCCGTCGCTGTCGGGCCTGACCTTCGGAGCGCTGTACGGCTTCGGGAACGTCGCGGGGTCGGTCGGCGCGAACAACACGGTCAGCGTCGGCGCGAGCTACGACAACGGCCCGTTCGGCGCGGGCGCGGCCTATACGAACCAGAAGTACGGCGCGACGGACGGGCTGCCGCCGACCAGCGTGCGCAACTGGGGCGCGGGCGTGCATTACACGCTCGGTACGGTCACGGGGAAGGCGCTCGTCACGACCGTACGCAACGCGCGGAACGGCGCGGGCGCATGGTCGGCGGAAGCCGGCGCCGCATGGCGGCCGTCGCCGGCGTGGGTGATCGGCTCGAGCTACACGTACATGAAGGGCAACGACACGCTCGGCAACGCGCACGCGCACCAGCTCCTGGCCGCCGTCCAGTACTGGCTGTCGAAACGCACGATGGTGTACGTGGCGGGCGTGCATCAGCGCGCGAACCACGGCAGCAACGCACAGATCAACGGCGTGATGGATGCGAACGGCGCGTCGAGCCGCGCGCTGCAGTCGATTGCGCGGATCGGGTTCAGCACGCGGTTCTAGGCCAGCCTCGGCGGATTCTGGCGGCGGACCCGCGTACGGATCGCCTGACGACGCAGGCGCGGTGCCGGCCCGCGCGGCCGCGTTCGTCGTCACACGCTGCCGGCCATCCTCCGATCGAGTCGGTTCGAATCGCAACGAATGCACGCCGCGACTAACCCGACGATCCCGCACCGCCCCCGTCCTGCATCGCCGCATCCCGACACTGCGACGGCGTGACCCCGAAGCGCCGGCGAAACAGGCGCGCGAAATACGCCGGATCGGAAAAACCCGACTGCAGCGCGAGGCGCGTAATGCTCGCCCCGTCGGCGCCGGTCTGCGACAGCACTTCGTGGCACTTCTCGAGCCGCAGTCGCTGGATCATCGCCTGCGGCCGCTCGCCGATCGATTCGAATGCCTGGTAAAGCGTGCGGCGGCACACCTTCAATGCGGCGGCAATGCGATCGGGCGAGAGTTCGCCGTCATCCAGATGCCGATGGATGTATTGCTGCGCGTCGCGCAGCAACGTCTCGCGGATCTTGCGCCGCGAAGCGGGCGCCGTGCCGTCCGTGAAATCGATGGTCTCGGCGAGCAACGTCGCCACCAGTTCCAGCACGCCGAAGCGGCTGCGCGGATTCATGCGCCGGCCCTCGGCGATCATCGCCTGCAGGCTCGCGAGCGCCACGGCCGCGCCGCCCGTCGTCGGCATCGCGCGGCCGATCGCTTGCCGGGCCAACGCCAGCAGCGCGTCGTGGTCGGCCACTTCGCACAGCATCGTGACGAATTCGCCGTATGCGTCGTTTTGAATCCAGTACGGGCTGCTCGCCTCGTACAGCGTGAAATGCCCGGGCGGCACGATCACTTCGCTGGCACCCTGCTCGAGTCTCGCCACGCCGCTCAGTTGCCAGATCACCTTGACGTAGCGGTGCTTCAGCGTCTTGCAGGCGTCGCGCCCAATGGAGGCGCTATGCGCGCTGGCCGCAATGCGCGCCACGCGGCAGCGCGCATGATCGAACACGTCGACGCTCGCGTCGAATTCGCCGGACGCGCCGGCGTTCAGCTCCAGCGGAAAGAACCGATGCCGGATCTGCTCCGACCAGCACGACACGCCGCCCGCCTGCAGCGGCGGATGCGCTTCCGAATCGATCATGACGTTCGCCTCCAGAAAAATCCGGCTTTCAAGTACGTCCGTTGCGTGGCCGCCTGCATGCACAAGCAGCGGGTGCGGCGATCGACTCGCCCGACTTCCGGTCATGTGCGACGCCACGCGCCCGGCCGGCATCGATGAGAGGGGATCGGCTCGTAGCGTACGGCGCGTCGACACAAAAGAACATTCGCACAACTCCCATGCACGGCCGGAGCGCTACCTGACGCCGTAAAGATTTCACCTAGATGCACCGCACTCCTGATGGCGCTGCACGCAAACACATGCGAGCGGGAAACTGGCGCGGCACCCTGCTGACGGGCGGAAACCGGCTTCCGGCCACGCTTCGTGCGCGTGGCCCATGCCGTCCCGCACGCCGCCCGAAGACAAACGGCGGCCGCTCGTGCGCCGCAGGAGGAGACAACCGATGAAACGACGATCCCTTTCCGTGATGCTGTCCGCGCTCGTCGTCGCGCACGGCGCTCACGCAACCGAAGGCGGCGGCTCCGTCTACCCGACCGGGGCGGAAGGCTTTCTGTGCTGCGCACTGCCGCCGCCGGGGCTCTATGCACTGATCTACGCGGAGCGCTACCACGCCGGCGAACTGCGCGACAACGACGGTCGCAATGTCGCGCCGCCGGACTTCAGCCTCACCGCCTATTCGGTGACGCCGCGGATCGTGTGGGTCACGCCCTACACGTTTGCCGGCGCGTCGCTGGCCATGCATGCGCTGCTTCCGCTCGTCACGCTCGACGTGCACGCGGGCGGGCAATCGCAGCGGCGCACCGGCACCGGCGACATGACGTTCGGGCCGGCGCTCGGCTGGCAAGTCACGCCGACGCTTCACACGCTGCTCGCCGTCGATGTCTTCGCGCCGACTGGCCGGTACGACAAAAGCGACCTGGCCAACATCGGCCGAAACGTCTGGGCGATCCAGCCGATCGCGGGGATCTCGTACGGCGGCCGTACCGGGCCGGTGTTCGATGCAAAGCTGATGTGGACCTTCAACCAGCGCAACCACGCGACCGACTACCAGTCCGGCAAGGAGTTCATCGTCGACTACTCGGTGGGCTGGGGTTTCGGCAACGGGCTGACGGTCGGCGCGGGCGGCTATGTCTACCGGCAGATGACCGACGATTCACAGGCCGGGCAGACCATCGCCGGCAATCGCGGCCGTGCGTTCGCGATCGGGCCGTCGATCAAGTACGACAGCGGGAAGGGCTGGTTCGTGACCGCCAAATACCAGATGGAAACCGATGTGCGAAACCGCCCGGAAGGGGCGGCGTTCTGGCTCAAGGCCGTGTTTCCGCTCTGATGTGAGCGGCTTCGCGTCGGCGTCGCCCGACGCGAAGCCCACGCGAAAGCCGCGCAGGTCATCCCCGCGCCGCCCGTTTCAACGACCGAGCAACAGATCGGCGCCGCGTTCGCCGATCATGATCGCCGGCGCATTGGTATTGCCGCTCGGCACCTGCGGGCAGATCGAGCAATCGATCACGCGCAGATTGGCGAAGCCGTGCACGCGCAGCGTCTTCTGGTCCACCACCGACGTCTGCGGGTCAGGGCTTCCGCATGAAGAGGCCCGTGGCTAAAGGGCTGGAGCGGTTGTTCGTTGCGGCGTGTTCAGGTTTACTCTCGCTTTTTGCCGGAACGAGAGATGCCGTCGATCATGGATGCGTTTGCTGAC
>NZ_NKFM01000014.1:0-62094 GCF_002223085.1 Burkholderia sp. HI2714
TACAGCCCGGAGCTCAATCGCATCGAGAAACTGTGGCACAAGATGAAATATGAGTGGCTGGCCTTCAAGGCGCGTGACATCCAAACCCTTGAAGAAGACGTCGATACGGTCCTTCAAGGATTCGGATCAAATTATAGATTTACTTTCTGTTGAGAGCTTAACGATCGTCGATTCGTCGTAATAATTGGAAATAATCACGTGTCGTCGAAGGGGGGGGATATGCGTAGAATGATCGCCCCCGTTTCGTCGCTCCACTAAATTTACGGTACATCCCGATCAGACCCGGCGCCATGCGGGCAACGGGAGCGAACGATTTGCGTCGGAATCGTTGGAGGAACGGCGACGGTTGCCTTCGAAGGGGCGCAGAAATTCCTCGCAATATGTTCTCGACCGTGGGCCGATTTTCGTCCTGGTTTCGCGGTGGAGCGAAATCGCAAGAGTATTAAATTTTTATTCGGCGAAAACCACGGTAGTGCAACGGGTCCGCTTTCGATAGATGGCTCCGTCGCTCATTATCGAATTGGGGAATTATCAGGCGCGCGTTACCCGATCGTATTTGTCGGACAATAATTGGCATCCCTTGCCGATTGCTTCGGCGGGACTGAGCACCGGCGCTTAAAAGCCGGATCTCCGCAATTGCCTTATCGCGCTGAAGTATTCGGCCCCGGAATACGCTCGATTTCGCCAGGACTGCAGTGCGCTACTTGTGCCGCGGCCCGAACGGCCGCTGCTGCACATCGGCGCCCTGCGCGACGATCGCCGTGCTCTCCGGCACTTCGTCCCACGCGCCCCGCAAGTCGACGAGCGGCTCGGACACGACCATGAACGCGTCGTCGCCGGCTTCGGCGATGCGCGGGTTGTGCGGATACAACTCGTGCAGGTGCTTGAACGACGTGCTGTGGAACAGCGAGCGCGACTGCCGTTCGCTCGAATAGCGCACCGCGATGATCCGATCACCGTCGGTCGCGCAGATCGTCATGTTGAGCGGGTCGGCCACGCGATGCCGTCCGGCGGTTTCTTCCACCACGCCGACCATCCGCTCGAGCGCCGGCAGCGGCGTCTGCTCGAGGCCGTAGGTCAGCGCGAGACGGAACATCAGTTCGGAGTCGGTCGAGCCTTCGAGCGTCGGGAACAGCGCGGGATCGACCTTCATCGTCAGGTCGCGGCGCAGCTTGTGGAAGTCGCGGATCAGCCCGTTGTGCGCGAACAGCCAGCGGCCGTGGCGGAACGGGTGGCAGTTGGTTTCCTGCACGGGGGTGTCGGTGGCCGCGCGGATGTGCGCGATGAACATCCGCGAGCGGATCGCGCGTGCGGCTTCGCGCAGGTTGCGGTCGTTCCACGCGGGATGCACGGAGCGGTAGCGGAACGGAAGTTCGTCGGGGCGCCCGTACCAGCCGATGCCGAAGCCGTCGCCGTTGGTGGTCGTCGCCCCCAGCTCCGAATGCAGGCTCTGGTCGATCAGCGAATGCTTCGCGCGGAACAGTACGGTCTCGAGATGAATCGGATTACCCGTATAGGCGAGCCAGCGGCACATGGAGCGCTCCTTCACGATGGATCGTTCGCGCATGGTAGCCGACTTCGCGGCGCGTCCGTGCCTGGGCGCACGCGGCCAGTCATTCGGGCAGGTACGCCGGCCAATCGTCATACATCGATTGCCTTGCCTGCCCGGATGCGCGATGCGCAACCGGGTGGCCTGCGGCCAATCCGACCGGACGCCGCCACGCGACGGCAGCGCCGCGGCCGTCGAGCTCACTCGCCGAGCGCGTCCATCACACGCGCCGAATAGACGAGCGCCGCACCCGCGTTCAGCGCAATCGCGACGCCGAGCGCTTCCGCCACTTCCTCCTTGGTCGCGCCATGCTTGGCCGCCTCCGCGGTGTGCACGGCGATACAGCCGTCGCAGCGCGTCGTGACGGCGACCGCGAGCGCGATCAATTCGCGCGTCTTCGCGTCGAGATGGCCCGTCTTGGCGCCGGCGCCCGACAGCGCCTTGTAGCCGGCCAGCGTATCGGGCGACAGCTTGGCGATCTCGCCGATGCGCGTCGAGAGTTCCTTCCGGTATTCGTTCCAGTTCAGCATGATGCGTCCTTTCGAGTAGGGGTGAGGAGGGCGGCGGATGCCGCGATCTCGGGCGATGCAGGGCTATTCTGATCGCTCGCGCTGAGGGTTTCGATACGCTAGAGTGTCAATTTTTAGCGCGATCGTCTCATGGATGCGTTGAGTCAACTCCTGTCGCTGGGCCGCAGTCATGTCGAGCTCGACGTTCGCTGCCTGCTCGACGGGCCGTTCGCGATGCAGCATGACCCGCTGCCGTCCGGCGAGGCGGCGTTTCACCTGGTGCTGGCCGGAACCTGCCGGCTGCGTACCGCGGACGGGCGCACGCTGCAGCTCGCCGACGGCGATTTCGTGCTGCTGCCCGCGGGTGGCGCGCACGACCTGCTCGACGCAGGAGCCGGCCGGTCGCGGCCGGCTGCGGCGCTGCGCGAGCAGGGCGCCGGCGGCGGCGCGGTGCTGCCGGTCAAGTCGAATCTCGATCCGGCCGAACCGGGCGGTGCGAGCGTGGACCTGCTGTGCGGGCGGTTCGTCTATGCGCGCGGCGCGGGCGAACTGCTGATGCGCACGCTGCCGCACGTGCTGCATGTCGGGTTGCGCGACGCGTCGGGGTTCGCGCCGCTGCAACTGCTGACGAGCGTGCTGCGCACCGAGGCGTCGAACGGGCAGCCGGGCGCCGGCGCGATCGTGAACGCGCTCGGCCAGGCGCTGCTCGCGTACGCGTTGCGCGCATACGGTCGGGGTGCGCGCGTGCCGTCCGGCTGGCTGGCGCTGGCGGCCGACGCGCGGCTTGGCCCGTCGGTCCAGGCCGTGTTGCAGGCGCCGGAGAAACCGTGGACGGTCGAGTCGCTCGGCGACGCCTCCGCGATGTCGCGCGCGACGTACGCACGGCATTTCCGCGAGCGGGCCGGGATGAGCGTCGGCGCGTTCGTCGCGCAGATCCGGATGATGCACGCGTGCGCGCTGCTGCAGGACACGCAGCGCGGGCAGGCGGAAATAGGCCAGGCGGTCGGCTACCAGTCCGAAGCCGCCTTCGGCAAGGCGTTTCGCGCTGTGCTCGGCACGACGCCGGGACGCTGGCGGCGGGCGCAGCGCGGCATGTAAGACTGCAAGCGAGGCTGTCGTGGCACGCGCCAAAGCTGCTACCATGCGCGAAACGCAGTTCAACGAAAACGATTTCGAACAAAAAGAAAGAGAGGGCAAAGCAATGAACCAGACCACCATCCAGCAGCCGTCGTTCGCGTTTGTGGCCGCGTCGTGGGCCGCGCTGCTCGCCGGTTTCGCGGCATTCCTGATCGGTCTCTGGAACGCCGGCATGCAGCTCAACGAGAAGGGCTACTACTTCACCGTGCTGGTGTTCGGTCTCTATGCGGCCATCTCGCTGCAGAAGAGCGTCCGCGATCGCGCGGAAGGCATTCCCGTCACCGGCATCTACTACGGCCTCAGCTGGATCGCGCTGCTGCTGTCGATCGCGTTGCTGGTCGTCGGCCTCTTCAACGCGACGCTGCAGTTGAGCGAAAAGGGCTTCTACGCGATGTCGTTCGTGCTCGCGCTGTTCGGCTCGGTCGCCGTGCAGAAGAACACGCGCGACCTGCAGAACGCGAAGTCGCGCTATCCCGACGCCGAATCGGCGCCGTCCGTCCAGGAGTGACGGCACGCGAAGCGGGCGCCTTCCAGGCTGCCCGTTTTGCGACGATGGTCGCGGGCGACCCGCATTCGCCGATGCGCGGTGGGCTCCCCGCCCATTCGTTTCATCCATGCCGGTGCGCATGACGATGGAGATATTCCGGATGCCAGACTTCACAGAAACCACGCGGCACACCCGCGCGGCGGCCTGCGCCGTGGCGGCGCAGGCCGCGCTCGTGCTGGAGACGAACAACCTGCGCGGCGGCGCGGGGCTCGTGCAGGCCGTCGACAGCCTGAAGCGCCTCGTCTCGGCGCTGTCGAAGCAGACCGTGCCGCCCACGGCACTCGCGCAATGGATCATCACGCACGACGGCCTGCCGGCCGATGCGTGCGCGGAGATCGCCGCGCTGGCCGGCCGCCCGATCGACTTCGTCGAGATCGGCGCGAGCACCGGCTACTACGATGCGAAGAACGACGGGTTCGACCACGTCGACACGGCCCGCTGCGACATCGTCGTGTTCGGCGATGCCGATTGCCGGCCGGCCGACGACTGGCTCGAGCACCTGCTCGCACCGTTCGCGCGCGAAGCGGGCGATGCGCCCGTCGCTGTGGCAGGGCGCACCAGCTATGCGCCGAACGTGCTCGGCATCGCGCTGACGTCGATCGATTTCATGTATTTCCCGAGCCCGCTGCGTGACGGTGCGACGCGCAATTTCTACGCGAACAACGTCGCGTTCCGGCGCGACGTGTTCGCGCGATTCCGCTACGAGCCGCTCAACGGCGTCTATCGCGCGCATTGCCAGGTGATGGGGCTGCGGATGCAGGCGGCCGGCGTGGCCGTCGAGTTCGCGCCGGCTGCACACACCGAACATCGGCTGCCGGACACGCAACGCGAATCGCTGAAGCTGCGCTGGATGCGCGGCGAGGACAGCGTCGGCCTGACGCCGTATCTCGTGAACGCGTACCTGCCGCGCGGCTGGCAGTGGCTCGGCCGCAGCGGCCCGCTCGGCCCGTTCTGCGTGATGGCGATGCGGCTCGGCTACAGCCTGCGCGCGCTCAATCGCCAGCAGTTGCCGCGACTGGGCGCTGCCCGCTATCTCGCGGCCGTCGGCGTCACGATCGCGGCGTCCGCCGTCGATACGCTCGGCGCACTCGCGCGCGGTTTTGGTCTCGCCGGGCGTGCATCGGCGCGGCGCGATCTCGAAGCGCTCTCCTATCACCGTCATTGAACCGGCGCCGCGCATCATGCGCGGCCATGACACGCCGATACCCTCCATCCATCCTGACCACGACCATGTCCTCTCTCGCCACCTGTGTTGCCTGCCTCGCCCTGTTTGCCGCCAGCGCCGGCGCCCATGCCGCGCCGGTCGACCATGCGGGGCGCGGGATCTACCACTTCGCATCGCAAAGCGGCTGCCCGTTCGCGAACGCGGCCGCCGCGGACTGCAATCGCATCGCGCTCGATGCGCCGGACGTTCACGCGAGTATCGATACCGATGCGCACGCGATCGTCTTCTCGAGCGACGAGACCCGCCGCACGAAGGACGTGCTCGGCGACATGCTGCTGCAGGGCACGGGCGTCGACGGCGACGGCCGGCGCGTGCCGCTGAGCGTGCACGTGCTGCTGCGTCGCGACGGCGCGAAATGGGACCGCGACGTGTACGTCCATGCGCCCGTGCGCGGCACGTTCACCGATGTCCGGATCGATCCGTATCGCGTGCGGGTGAAGGAGGGCGACGGCGAGCGCGACGTGCTCACGCCGAACGAAACGCTGGCACTGTTCGCGCATCCGTCGCTTGCATCGCGGCTCGCGCGGCATCTCGTGAAGGTGAGCGCGACCGATCCGAAGCAGCCGTCCGCGGATGACATCACGATTGGGCTTGGCGTCGGCGGCCTGACGAAGTCGGTCGCGCGTGCGAGCTTTACGTCGAACGCGCCGCACGATGCCGACGTCGATCGCGCACTCGCAGCCGGCACGTGGACGATTCGTTTCGATGCGCTGAGCAATCACATTCCGGTGTGGGTCGCCCAGCGCGAGCTGTTCCTGTTCGGCCTGGACGGCAGCGCGCTGGTGAAGGATATGCTCGCGCGCGGCTTCAGGAAGAACGACCGGATCGAATTCGGCGCGCGTGACGGCAGCGGCTATCTGCGCGTGAACGGCCGCAAGGAAGCATTTGCGGGGGCGACCGCATCCGCGCACGCGTTCATGCAGGAAAGCTTCATCGGCCTGATCCTCGGATGGCGTCGCGATCCTGCCGGCGCTGCGGCGGCTGCAACGAAATCTGCGGCTGCACGAGGCGAGCCGGCATGAGCGCGGCAGGCGAACTGCCGGCGTCGCCGCAGGCAGCGCACGATGCACGTTTCGATTGTCTCGATGCGCCCGTGCCGCGCGGGGCGGCGCGGGTGCGCGCATACCTCGTCGATCGCCTCAAGCGGGCGGCGATCCGGCAGTTGCATCGCAGTACACATGGCGAGCGCTGGGTGCTGCGCATGTACCTGATCGGCGAGGAAGCGACCGAGTGCGCGTTGCACGAGGACTGGACCGGACAGCCACCGGACTGGCTTGCGCCGCGGATCGAGCAGCACCTCGCGGACGAGCGTCGCCACGCCGCGGCGTTCGCCGATGCGCTGCGCGAGCGCGGTGTCGCGCCGTCGACTGCACCGCATGAGCCCGACTGGTTGAGCCGGCGCAAGATCATGCGATGGCGCCGGCTCGCGCAGCGCCATGCGCCGCATTTCTCGCAAGGCGTGCTCGTGCCGGCCTATGCGACGGGCCTGTGTGCGGAACAGATGGCGATGCGTGTGCTCGCGCGTCACTGCGCGACGATCGGCGATGCACATCCGTTGTACCCGCTGCTCTCGCGCGTGCTCGCCGACGAGACGCGGCATGTCCGGCTCTGCTCGGACACGCTGCGCCGTCTGGTTGCGCCGTCCGAGGCAGCGCATCTCGCCGCGTTGCTGGACGAGATCCGCGCGATCGAAGCCGGTTTCGGCGTGACGGGTGCGCTGGCGATGGTCGCGGCCGGCTGGTTCCAGTCGCTTCGTCCGCGCGCATGATGCCGCGAATCGTCTATCTCGCGACGGCCGACGCACGCGGCCACCTGATGCGCGCGCAACTGCTCGTGCATGCGCTGCGTGCGGCCGGCGCGCAGGTCGACGTGCTGACGACGTCCGATGCGGGGCAGGCGTTCCTGGCTGCGTTCGACATCGACGCGGCCGTGCTGTCCCGTCACTACGCGGTGCAGTTCGACGAACGGCAGAACATGCTGCGCGACGCGACCGATCGCAATGTCGCGCACTACGTGTTCAGGCCGACGCGCATGTCGCGTGACATCGCGCGGCTGGGTGCGATCGTCCGCGATGCCGATCTCGTGATCAACGACTCGTTTCATCCGGCGCTGCTGTTCATGGGCGCGATGCCGGGTTGGCGACGCCGCATCGTCCACGTGTACGGCGGCAGCCTGCGCCGCGCGTTGACCGCGAATTTCGACGCACGTCTGCCGCGCGCACTGGCGCGTGCATTTGCACGGATCGTCGACTGGCAGATCGATTCGGCGCGGTGCTGCATCGAACACGATTTTGCATACGATGCCGCCGATGACGTCCGGCGATCGCGCACGCATTGCCGGCTGCCGACGCCGGTGCCGATCGTCGCCGAGCGGCCGGCTTCGGAGCCGGCTGCAGCCGCCATCTATCTGAACCCGCACTTTCGCGATATCGCGCTCGCCGATGCGTTGTCCGCCGGCATGCGCGACGCGGGGCTCGCCACCCATCGCGTGGGCGAAGGCTATGCCGGGCACGACGGCTGGACCGGCGTCGACGCCGACTGGGTGACGCGCGCCGCCCATGCTCCGCTGATCGTGTCGGCACCCGGCATGGCCGCGCTGTCGATCGCACACGTGTATCACCGCCCGATCCTGCTCGTGCAGTCCGACCAGCCCGAGCAGGCGAGCAACGCCGCGCGCGCCGCGCAACTGCAACTCGTGCATCGCGTCGTCACGTGGCGCGGCGACGCGGCCGCGTTCCGGCGGGAAGTCGGGCAGGCTGCCGCCGAACTGATGCGCCACTCCGGTACGCGGGCAGGGACGATCGCCGGCCGCGAGCATGCACGTGCGCGTGTGGACGCTTGGACGTCACGCCTCCTCGCGTTGCTGCCGCATGCGAAGGCGGCCGGTACGGAGACGCGATGCGAGGCGCCGGCACCCCGATGAATTCGCTGTCGTTTCGTGACGATCGCCGGCCCGACATCCGGCAGATGCTGGCCGCGACGTTCGGCATGGCAGCCGGCCTCGCGATCTTCTTTCTGCTGGAGCGCAGCGTCACGCCGCGCTTCGTGTTTGCCACGTCGATCGATGCGCGGATTCCGTTCATCGCGTGGTCGTGGTTTGTCTATGTCGGCTTCTTCCCGTTCGTGATTGCGCTTGCCGCGTATGCGCGGCCGCCCGCGTTCGCCGCGTTCAAGGAGGCCGTGCTGATCGCGTTCGTGCTCGGTGTCGTGTGTTTCCTGCTGTTTCCGGAGGCGGTGCCGCGGCCCGACGTCGCGGAGATCGGCAACACGTTCGTGCGTCATCGTCTTGCGCGCATGTGGCAGCTCGATCTCGCGGCCAATGGTTTTCCGAGCCTGCATGTCGCGGTGACGTGCCTTGCCTGCCGGATGCTGGCGGACCGGCGACGGCTCGTGACCGTGGCGGTCGGCCTGCTGATCTGCACGTCGACGCTGACGCTCAAGCAGCATACCGTGGCCGATGTGCTGGGTGGCGTGGCACTCGCGATGGTCAGTGCGCTGTGGGTCGAGCGGCGATCGCTGCGCGGGAGGCTCGCGTGACGGATACCCGTGTTCACCAAGCCGGGCCGAATGCCGGGCTTGCGCGGTTCGTGCCCGATCCGGCGTTGTTTCGCGTGAGCGCATCGCGCGTCGGCGCAGCGCTGGCAGGTGACTGGCTGATGATTGCCGCCGCGTTCGCGGTTGCGATCGTGTTTGCGCATCCGCTCGTGTACGCGTTGGCAGCGATCGTGATCGCGCGCAGCCAGCTTGCGCTCGCGGTCATGATGCATGAAGGTGCGCACGGTTTGCTGGCACGGAACCGGCACGTCAACGACGCGCTGGGCCAACTGTTCGCGGCCGGCCCGCTGTGGTTGTCGCTGCGGACGTATCGTGCCGGCCATCTGAAACACCATCGCGCTCCGATGGAGCCGGACGATCCCGTCGCGCTGCTGTTCGGCGTGCACGACTATCCGGTGACGCGCGGGCGGTTGATCGGCCGCCTGCTCGCGTACGCATGCGGGATCGGCTACGTGACGAGCGTCGTGAAGCTCGCCCGCGGCGCATTTGCGCATGCAATGCCGAAGGTCGGGAAGTCGCGTGCGTACGCCGCGTGGGAAGTCGCGTCGATGCTGGCCGGCAACGGTGCGCTGTTCGGCGCGCTCGCATGGGCTGGACATCCGCTGCTGTACGTCACGTTGTGGATCGTGCCGTCCGTCACGCTGCTGCCGCTCGCCGGGCAGGTGCGCGCGATCTTCGAGCATGCGGGGCTGCCGGCCTGTGCCGACCAGAGCCGCAACGCGCGCACGATCGTCCGGCGTTCGTGGCAGACGTTCCTGTTCGGCCCGCACGCGATTCATTTTCATATCGAACATCACCTGTTCGCGCGGATGCCGTTCCATCACCTGCCGGTCGTGCATCGACAGCTTGCCGAGCGGCGGTTGTTGCCCGACGGCAATCTGTATGCGGGATATGGCGCGGTGCTGCGGGACGTGAGCGTGCGCTGACGCTTCGTTCGACGCTGTATGCCTCTCTTCCAGGAGCCAAGGAGTGACAGTCGATTTCAAGTTGCGCGTGCTGCATCGGGCCGTGTTTTCCGCGAATTGCGATGCTGGCGGCCGACGCGTGCGCGCAGACTGTGCCCGTTCCGACCGCGTCCGCGGCGACCAATGCTCCGGCCGTCATCAGGGGCCATAACGGGCCATTCGGATCGCAGTCATACCGGACGACAAGCGTGTGTACGTCACCCGCCACAGCGACACATCCGTCGCGGTGATTGCCGGGCAACTCGGTTCACGCAGCGACCGGTCGGGGAGCACGTGCGCTGAATCGTCCGGCAGGGACCGCCGGCGTGCCGAACGGCGATCTGCTCGTCGAAGTCGGCGTTCGGTTGCGTGCGCCGCGCGCGGTCGTGGCGCAGGTGCCGGTTGCGGCGGCGACGTCGGTGTCAACGAACTGACCGATCGCTACGGATAGCTGCTTGGCGCTTCATCAGTGGCTTCCATCTCTGATGCCTTGCGTGTCACGGGCTTGTTCGCAATAGGGGCAGCGCATGTTGTGAGGCTAACCGGAGTTCCCATTTTGGGGCGTCCAAGTATCGGTCGCGTATCACCGAGAATTGCGTTGGATTCCAGGAGCGGGACGCGCGGCATACAGTGGGCGCACGATACGGCATCCGGATTATGCCGCTTGTGGCGGTCAGTCATTAGCGCTCAACATCTAACGATGGCAGGAGACTTCTGTCCGGTTGCAGATTCGGTACAGCAGGCGAGCGTTCTCGCTCGGTCGACTGAGCCGGCCTCGGCAGCGAGACGGGGACTTGCAGCATGCTCGTTGGGCTCAACGAGCAAATGGGCATTTGCTGTACGAACTCGACGATGCCTATCGCCATTGCCCGATCTTCAGCGGCATTGGAGTTGGCCAATGTGTGTGCAATTTCGTGCCAGACGCTCAAGGTTTCGATATGTGCTTTCCACAAGGCATGGCGCGTCCGGTCGTCGATTACGGGCGAGCGGATTGGGATCTCTTGTGGCACCCTCCAAATGGCTGCCTGCTTTGGAAGACGCCGAGTTTGGCCGCGCACCATTCTGGGAGTCGCATTCGCGTCGACGCCGTGTGCGCGGAGTTGTTGGGCGAAGGCTTCTCGCCATTGATGCAAATCTCGTTTGCGTGGATTGAGCCGCCGGCCGTCGGGACCGCGCGTATGAACGCTCATATGTACGTGGGGATGTGGCTCGTCATCGTGTTTCGCGAAGACATACGGTCGTCCGTCGCCAAATGCATCGTGTGCAAATGCCCTTGCTGCGTCCCATACAGCCTGGCGGTCGGTACCCGGAGGCATCGACAGCAACACGTTGAGCGTCTCTCGGCGTTTGCTTTCTTGCGGGATGCCCCATCCGCCCACATGCCATTGTTCGAGCAGAGCATCCAATGCTTGCTTTCCGGCAATCAGGCATTCGTCCTGGTCTTCCAGTTCGACACAACCGTCGCGCGAAATGTACCGCAAGTGACGACGGACTACGCCCATTCCCTGCGGACCGGATGCCTTATTGCTGATCTTGACCATCACTTCGGGGGCGCCTCGAAGTGTCATCATCAGCTTCTCACGCAGATGCATTGCGTCTCGGTGGAATGCCCACTCCGAAAGACGCAGTGCCCGAACATGTCGCAGGGGATCGTGAAACAGGCGATCTCCCCAGTTGAGTAGAAGTTCATCGACGTAGACTCTCGGAAAGGACATATCACCGGCTCCAGCGATCGAGGTTTCTCCGCAGCAGCTTCGCCACGGTACGTAGATGGGCGTCGATCGCGGCACGGATTTGCTCCCCATCGAGCCCGTCTATACACCCGCTTGCGTTGACGTCTCTTGCAAGCTCGCCGAGCTGCCTCCGAATTACCGCGAGCTGTTGGTTTGATTCGGCGAGAAGCGTCAATTCTCGGTTACCCAGCTGCGGTTCGTCCGTAAGGTATGCGCGGATCAGTGCAACAATCCATCGATTTGCCGTAAAGCCGTCAAGATAGGCCGCACTCCTTACGCGCGCCAGCTCGGCGTGGGTCAACGCGATCCCAATTTGTTTGCACGGGCCTTGTCGCGGCGGTAGGGGTTGATGTGGCTGCGGTCGGTTTGTAGCATTTGCAATGACCTTCGCAACGAACTGCCGCAAACCCTCGCTGGGTGTCATGCCACGCTGTGCACAATATGCGTCCCACTCCCACTTTAGCGGGCCGAGTTCAACGCTTAGTCTGGCTCGGGCTTGTTTGCTCATGTTTGGCGCATGTTGGACGCGGTGTGGTACCCGGATAGCGACGACGGCAAGCGCGTCGCTTCCCCGACCTTGCAAGGCACGCAGATGGATCGCTGCATTGGTTCGAATCTAGGAAGGGCGTGCCAGCGTGGCAACTGGGTAGGTTTGGCGTTGACAGGCGTATACACGGCGACCATAGTGTTAAGTTGCCCCCGGTAAACAAAAAGGTCGCGATCAAGGCCGGTAAGCGCCGACTGTCACTGATGCAGCGGTCGGAGAGGGGGGGCATTGTGTCTTGTATTGAAATCCCTCCCGATGTTTTTTGCGGCTCGGTTACGCTAGTCCTAGAAAAACTAGTAGCGAACGATTGACGGCAACCATCAGTTCATCTTCGAGGTGGCCGATGGGCCGACCGATTTTCTCGCGGCGCACGGTGAACATTTTGTCTACGGCAATCTGGGTCGGCATGCGCAAGCCGTTCTGCTCGGATGGGGCAACAGTGATGCGTATCAAGGGCGCATCAACTATTGAGCTCGACATCAGCAACAACGTTACACTGGGATGTTCGGCGAACAGGTCCGACTGCACCACGAGCGCCGGCCGGGCCTTGCCGAAGTCACCTTGGAGCGCAACTGTGACAATGCTCCCCCGATTCATTGTGAGTGTCCGAGATCCGTGGCCTGTTCAATGAAATCGAGCAGATCATTCTCGTCGATGCTCTGGTGGACCATGCGCGATTGCCGAGCGCATTCATCGGCGAAACCCGGTTGGCGGACGTCGGGCACCCAGATCTGAATTGGGCGCAGGCCGGCAGCACGAAGATTCTCGCGGTGGATTCGAACACGCTCGGAAGTGGTAGCTGCCATTGTGGCCTCCTGTTACATGTAACGAAGAATACAGCGTTACATGTAACGATTCAATGAGGCGCGGCCTTTCTTGGCCGGGCCGTTCAAACAGGCGACTCTCGGAGACTGGGTTAGGGAGCGAACCTATCTGTCGAACACTGAGCGTTTTGTGCTTCGATCGCGACACGCACGAGCGGGCTACCGTTGACAGGGGAACTTGGAGGTTCGATACGCAGCAGAAAGTCGAAGTACTGTTCCGTTAGCTTCCCGAGCTGTTCCTGTGCAGCGCCGAGCCTGAGCAGACACTGTGCGTCCCAGTTCATACCGACAACGAGCTCGCTCGTCACACCATTCCACTCGCTGATGAGAATCGCGGCGACGCGGGCGTTTTCCTCCGCGAACCGCTCCACACGCTGCTCGATATAGCGCACGTCGTCACGTACTAGCGTGCCGGAGATGCGCAATGCGACAGTGTGGGCAATCTTGTCGTGCTTCGCATACACCGTGGCGATACCCCCTAGATGGCGGGAGACTCGATCGAGTTGCTCGTCTTCCAAATCGTCCTGCACCGCCAGAGCTCCGGTCAGGACATAAGGCGCTACCTCTTTCATGCTGAACCTCCGTTGGTTTGACTCCATAGCGTTGCAGTTGGCGCTCGAATGTTGGTGAGCCCGTACGCTAGCTCGCAGTAGGCCGAAACTTTTCGAGAATCCGTGTCTGACGCTGTAGAAGCGCTTCCAGTCGAGTCTGCTCATCGATGAGCTTCTTAAGCAGTTCAGCGTGCAAAGCGAATCCAACAGGCACGAACGACACCTCGCCATAGCGCACTCGCCTGAAGATTGCGCCGGTCTGCGCCCATTTCTGGGAGAATTGTTCCAATGCGCCGTCGACCGATTTCGTTTCGTCGTCTGTCAGTGCGCCACGAATGCGAATTACGAGGGATCGTGTGACGGCATCGGTCGCGAAGTAGATGTCTGCGGGCTCGGCAATGGTCCGAGTGAATTGCTGCGCATGGTAGTGCCGAAAATTGTCGCGTACAGACAGCGAGCCGCACATTTCATAGGTGAGGGACATGCAATCTCCGCATCGAGGAATCCCGGCCAGCGTCGGCCCGCGCAAACGCCCCGCTACGGGGGGGGGCTAGCAATCGGATACTTCTGGATTTCAGTTTAGAGCCGTTTGATATATTGTCAAGGAGAAAAAAATATCAAATGAATGACTTTGAAGTGCGGCTAAAAAGGGAGCGATTGCGTTTGGGGTTGAATCAGACTGAACTGGCGGTGCTGGGAGGGGTCCAGAAACACGCACAATTTCAGTACGAAAAGGGCATGAGGCGCCCGAACTCCGACTACTTGAGCGCGATTGCACTTGCTGGCGTCGATGTCTGGTACGTGCTTACGGGCGAAGAAAGCGCCCGGCTTGAAAACCCAGACGAGCGGCGGATCGTCTCTGGATTTCGAGCGCTCGACGCGCGCAAACGCGAGGTGATTTTGGCACTGATAGAGGCAATTGCTGAACAGTCGTCGCAATAGTTGCTCAGCCCGCTTTGGGGGCGCATGTGCGGGATGCGATCAAGGCGGGGGATCGCGATGGGCGTTTGGCCGTGAAGTGAAAATGAGCGGCATAGGCCGCTCGGCGACAGACGCAAAAAAGCCTCCACTTGGGAGGCTTTAATTTGCACTATCAAAGATAGTTGGTAGGGTGGGAGGGACTCGAACCCTCGACTCTCTGATTAAAAGTCAGATACTCTAACCAACTGAGTTACCACCCCACGTTCTTGAAACCTGTTCGTTCGTTGCTTCAACAACTTGGGCAACGACCCGAAGAGCAAAAAATTATAGCGACGGGTTGTCAGGCTGTCAACAACCCGCCGCGATAATTATTTGATCGTCTCGAGCTTGCCCTGAGCGGTCTGCGCTGCGTTCGACCCGGCGTACTGCGACACGACCTGCTCGAACGTCTTCTTCGCGGCCGCCTTCTGGCCTTGTTCGAGCTGGTTCGTGCCGATTGCCACGAGGGCGTCGGCCGCGCGCGGATGCTGCGGGAACTTGCTGACGATCCCTTGCCACGTTGCAGTCGAGCCGCGGTAGTCGCGCAGCGCGTATTGCGCATTGCCGTACCAGTACTGCGCGGTCGGCTGGTAGGGGCTCTGCGGATACTTCGCGATGAACGCGCGGAACGAAGCCGCGGCCGCCTTGAAGTTGCCGTTGCGGAACTGCTGCTGCGCCGCATTGAGCGCATCCGTTTCACCCGGCTGCACGGTGCCTTCGACACCATCGATCGTCGCCTGCTGCGGCTCGAACTTCTTGAGCCGCGTGTCGAGATCCTGGTAGTACTCCTTCTGCTGCCGCTCGAGCGTCGTCAGCCGGTTCGTCAGGTCCTCGTTCTCGCCGCGCAGCGTCGCGACCTGCTGGTTCAGCTGGTCGAGACGGCCGGATTGATCGAGGATCGTACGCTGGGCGGCGGACAACTGGCTCGCCAGGTTGTCGGTTTTGCTGCGCAGATCGAGCACGGCGCGGCGCGCTTCGTTGTCGTCGAACACGCCGGCGTGCGCCGGCGCGGCCGACCACGCCGCGCCGGCGACGCAGAATGCTGCAGCAACGCGCAGCAGGGATACACGATGCGTCATACGGCGATTCTTCCGTTACTTACTGTTGGTAGACGAGGTCGGCGCGACGGTTCTGCGCCCACGATGCTTCGTCGTGACCCGCTGCCTGCGGCTTTTCCTTGCCGAGGCTCACGGCTTCCATTTGCGAATCGTTCACGCCGAGCAGTGCCATCGCACGACGGACGGCTTCCGCACGCTTCTGGCCCAGCGCGAGGTTGTACTCGCTTGTGCCGCGTTCGTCGGTATTGCCCTGGATCAGCACGTGGCGCTGCGGGTGGCTCTTCAGGTACTGAGCGTGCTGTTGCATCAGCGGCTGGTACTCGTCCTTCACCGAATAGCTGTCGAAGTCGAAGTAGATGCTGCGCTTCGCGAGCGGGCTGTTCGGGTCGTTCAGCGGATCGACGTTCACTTGCGCGACGTTGTCGGCGCTCGGCTGCGTGCTGACCGCACCCGCGTTGTTTGCCTTGTCGTCGAGCTTCACGCCCGACTTGCACGCTGCGAGCGCGCTGATCATCATCACGGCCAGGGCCAGACGAGCCTTATTCGACATCATGTTTACTCTCCTTGTGGTCATTGCATGAAGGGCCCCCACGACGGCTCACGAACGGAGCCGCCCTGGACGGACAGGATTTGCGGCGGCGCGCTGCCGTCGGAGGGCACTGCTGCCAGAACATTGCGACCACCCGACTGGGTAGCGTACAGAACGTACTGGCCGTTTGCCGCGAAGCTCGGCGATTCGTCGCGATTCGTATTCGTGATGGCGTTCGCCGCGCCGCTCTGCAGATCCTGAACGTACAGCTTGAAGCCCCCACCCGTGCGGGAGATGTAAGCGAGCAGCTTGCCGTCCGGGCTGATGCGCGGACTCGTGTTGTAGCTTCCGGTGAAAGTCACGCGCTGCGCGGCGCCGGCGCTTTCACCCTGTGCCGGCATCCGGTAGATCTGCGGCGCGCCGCCGCGATCGCTCGTGAAGTAGATCCAGCGGCCGTCCGGCGAGTAGAACGGCTCGGTGTCGATCGAGCTGCTCTGCGTGAGGCGGCGCAGGCCGCCGCCCGTCGAGTTGACCGTATAGATTTGCGTATTGCCCGTCAGCGACAGCGCGACGGCCAGCGTGTTGCTGTCCGGCGACCACGCCGGTGCGCTATTGTTGCCCTTCTGGTCGGAGACGATGTAGCGACGGCCGGTCGGCAGGTCGTGGATGTAGACGATCGGCTTCTTGCGCTCGAACGAGACATACGCGACCTTCGTGCCGCTCGGCGACCAGGACGGCGAGATGATCGGTTCGGTGCTCGACAGCGCGATGCGCGCGTTCTGGCCGTCCGAATCCGAGATCTGCAGCTGGTAGCGGTTACCGGTCTTGATCACGTACGACAGGCGCGTGGCGAACACGCCGCGCACGCCGAGCAGCTTCTGGTAGATGTAGTCGGCGATCTTGTGGCCGGCCGTGCGCAGCGTGGTGTCGGTGGCCGTCAGGGACAGGCCGCCGAGGCTTTGCTGCTTCACGGTGTCGTACAGGATGAAGTTGACCTTGTACTGGCCGTTTGCCTCGCGATTCACGCTGCCGGCGACGAACGCATTCGCGCCCTTGGCCTTCCATGCGCCGAGATCGACCGATGCGCTCTCCGGCACGGGCGTGCTGCCCGCGTCGATGTTGGTGAATTTGCCGCTGCGGGCGAGGTCGGCGCGGACGATCGACGTGACCTGCTGCGGCAGGTTCGCCTCATTCGCGAAATTCGCCGTGGCGATGGGGAACTGGGTCGACCCGACACCGGTGATCAGCACGTTGACCTGGGCGTTAGCGGCGCTGCCCGCCGTAATCAGACACGAGGCCACGAGTGCCCTGAAACCTAGCTTTGTCATCAAACTCATGCTTGTTGCTTCCCGTATGGCTTGGATCGCTGCGCAACGGCAGAGACAGTAAAAATACCCGATTCGTTCCCGTCCGACAGCGACGCCCGGAGTGTAAGCGCATTTCTTTTCACTCCGCCGCCTTGAAGGTAATCGTAATGTCCGACGGGGTACGACCGTTAGAATCGGGCGGCAACGGGACCGACGCGTGGATCGCATTCACCACGGCTTGATCCCACCCCGAATTCCCGCTGGAGCGGGAAACCGATGCGCTCAATACGTCACCGGACGGCGTGCACCGAATCTTGACGACGGTGGTCAGGCCTGCTCGCTCGCCGCCCCAAACGATGTTCGGTTTGACGCGGCGGCGCACCTTGTCGGCATAGCCGGGCGTCGCGGCATTGCCGCCTGAGCCCGTGCCCGTGCCGCTTTTCGCGAGGCCTTCGCCGCCGCCTTCACCGGCGCCGGACAGGCCCTGCATCTGTGCCAGGCGTGCGCTGCGCTCGCGGTCGAGCTTCGCGTTCGCTGCCGCACTGGCTTTCGCGCGCGCCGTGGCTTCGGCCTTCGCCTTGGCCTGGGCTTCCGCCTTTGCCTTCGCGGCTGCGTCGGCCTTCGCCTTCGCCGCCTGCTGCGCTTCGAGTTGCGCCTGTTTCTGCTGCTGGAGTTTCTGCTGTTCGAGCTTCTGCTGCTCGGCGAGCTGCTGTTGCTTGAGCTTGTCGGCCTGCTTCTGCTTGTCGCGTTCCGCGGCCTTCTGCGCGGCGAGTGCGGCTGCCTGCTGCGCCGCGAGCTGCGCGCGCCGGGCTTCCTCTTCCTGCTTGGCCTTCAGTTGCTGCACGCGGCGCTGCTGCTCGAGCAGCGCTTCACGCGCGGCCGCTTCCTGCTGCCGCTTCTTCTGCTGCAGCGCGATGTCGGCCTGCTCGTCGCGCACCGGGGGCGCGGGCGGCGCGACCTTCACGGGCGGCGCGGGCGTGACAACGGGCCGCGGCGCGGGGACATCGGGCACTTCGGTCCACAGCTCGGCTTCGGCGCCGGCCGGCGTGCTGTTCTGCCACTGCACGCCGTGATACAGAAACAGCGCGAGCAGCACGTGCATCAGCGCGGCGAGCGCGAATGCGCGCCAGGTGCCGCGCTCGCGGGGAGGCTGAGGCGGGTAGGCGGAGCTGCGCGTGGATTGCTGCCGGTTCATTGCGATTTGACGAGGAGGCCGACGCGCTTGACGCCGCGCGCCTTCAGATCGGACATCACGGTCATGACGGCATCGTACTGCACGGTCTTGTCGGCCGCGATCACGACCGGCTGGTCGGGATGGTCAGCCTGCCGGGCCACGATGAAGCTGTCGAGCTCGGCCTTCGTCATCGTGTCTTCCTGGGTCGCGCCCGAGTCGCCCTTGTACTTGACGCTCATCGTGCGATCGGCCTTGATGTTGACGACGACGGGCGGCGTCTGCTCCTGCGGCGCGGCGTTGCCGACGGTCGGCAGGTTGATGATCGACGGGGCGACGAGCGGTGCGGTGACCATGAAGATCACGAGCAGCACCAGCATCACGTCGATGTACGGCACGACGTTGATGTCGGCCATTGCGCGGCGCGAGCGGCCGCCGCGCATGCTGGATCGGATGGGGCTTCCTGCCATGGCGCGCTCCTTACTGGGCCTGACGCTGCAGGATGTTCGAGAACTCTTCGATGAAGGTCTCGAAGCGGATCGCGAGGCGATCGATGTCGTGCGCGTAGCGGTTGTATGCGACCACCGCCGGAATCGCGGCGAACAGGCCGATCGCGGTGGCGACGAGCGCCTCGGCGATGCCCGGCGCGACGTTCGCCAGCGTGGCCTGCTGCACGTTCGCGAGACCGCGGAACGAGTTCATGATCCCCCAGACCGTGCCGAACAGACCGATGTACGGGCTGACCGAGCCGACCGACGCGAGGAACGCGAGGTTCGCTTCGAGCACGTCCATTTCACGCTGGAACGACGCGCGCATCGCGCGGCGCGCACCGTCGAGCACGAGGCCCGGATCGCTGATGCGCTTTTCCTTCGCCTTCAGGAATTCGCGCATGCCCGATTCGAAGATCCGCTCGAGTGCGCCGATCGTGTGGCGGTTGTTGGCTGCGCTCTGGTACAGCGCCTGCAGGTCGCCGCCCGACCAGAAATCCTTCTCGAAGCGTTCGGTCTGCGCGCGTGCGCGGCGGATCGCAAACCACTTGCGGAAGATGAAGGTCCACGACATCAGCGACAGCAGCAGCAGCAGCCCCATCACGGCCTGGGCCAGCACGCTCGCGTTGAGGACGAGGGAAATGATCGACAGGTCTTGAGAAGTGTTCATAGAGGTTTGAGTAACGTCCCTTCGGGGCGCCCGGTATGCGTGTGGCGCGGCGCGCCGGCCATGCCTGGCGCCGAACCTTGCTTAGTATCGAATCAGAAACGCAAGTTCATAGGCTTCGTCTAAACGGCGCTCATGCGAGCTTCGTTGACAGTGCAGTCTGCCCGTCGTTGATGACGGGCCCGCGCTGCAGGGCGTCGAGCACGGCCGGCGGGATGGCCGCGGGCCGGATGCCGGTACGGTCGACGCAGCCGAGACGGATGTGTCCGGCCACGAGCAGCGTGTTGCCGCACCAGGCTTCCTGCGCGAATTCCACCGATGCGCGGCCGATGCGTCCGGGCCGGCTCGTGATCGCCAGCGTGTCGTCGAGTCGCGCCGGGGCGCGGTAGTCGAGCGACGTGCTGCGGACGACGAAGATCGCGTCGGTATCGTCGGCGAGCTGGCGCTGGTCGATGCCGCATGCGCGCAGCCACTCGGTGCGGGCACGTTCGAAGAACTTCAGGTAGTTGGCATAGAAGACGATGCCGCCTGCGTCGGTATCCTCGTAGTACACGCGCACCGGCCAGATGAAGCCGGAGGGCGCTTCCGGGGAGCGGGTAGGCTGGGTCATGGCGCGCATTCTACCGGAAGGCAAGAGCCTGATTCGTAACCGATTCGTAACGGAATGTAGTATGCCGTAGCACACCGCGGGCCGGCCCGGAAGGGCCGGGCCCGCGTGGCTTCAGCCGCGGTGGACGGTCGGGCCGCCGGGGGCTTGGGCGATCGGCATCAGCTCGATCGTGTTGACGTTGACATGCGCCGGGCGCGTCGCGATCCAGTAGATCGTGTCGGCGATGTCCTCGGGCATCAGCGGCTGGACGTTGTTGTAGACGTTCGCCGCTTTGGCGTCGTCGCCGCGATAGCGGACGTTCGAGAATTCGGTGCCGCCGCACAGGCCCGGCTCGATGTCGGTGACGCGCAGCGGCGTGCCCAGCAGGTCCGCGCGCAGGTTCAGACTGAATTGTCTGACGAAAGCCTTGGTCGCGCCGTAGACGTTCCCGCCCGCATAAGGGTACGAACCTGCGACCGAGCCGAGATTGAAGATGTGGCCGCGGCCGCGATCGATCATGCCGGGCAGCAGTGCGTGGGTGACCGTGACGAGCCCCGTGCAGTTCGTGTCGATCATCGTGTGCCATTCGTCGAGGCTGGCCTTTTGGGCCGGTTCGACGCCGAGTGCAAGGCCGGCGTTGTTGACGAGCACGTCGAGCGCGGCGAATTCGGCGGGGAGGGCGGCCGGCACGGCTTCGACGGCCGCACGATCGCGTACGTCGAGCTCGAGCGGCAGAAGGGAATCGCCGAGCTCGGCGGCGAGTGCATCGAGACGATCCTTGCGGCGCGCGGTCGCGACGACGCGGTGGCCTCCCTTGACAAAGGCACGGGCGATGGCGGCGCCGAAGCCGGCGGACGCGCCTGTGACGAACACGATCATTGCTGCTCCTGGTCGATGACAAAATAGCGAGTGATATCCCGCAAGCCTACTGAGATTGCCGCACCGCGGCAAGGCGGCAAAGCGTTCCCGCACGGGCGCGTAGAGTCTGGCCCCAATTGCTTCCGGCGCACTGCCGTGCGGTTGCCTATTCATGACGCATCCAATACACTAACGCGCTCATCACCCCTGCGTGACTGGCGATAGAACCCTTCGGGTTCAAGGTGGAGCATCCCACCGTGAAGCGCGGGGCGCCGTTTTTGCCGTTCGCCTGGGCAGCCGTTGTGCGCCGTCGCGTGCATCGCCGGTGGCTGTCCTGCCTCGCGTCATCCGGATTCTTCCGCCACGTCGAGCTGGTCCCGCCAGCAGCGCACCGTACTCGGCCGCTCCGGTCAACCTGTACACACTTAACGGAAACCGTATGTTTGACAGAGCCCAAAGCACCATTGCGAACGTCGATCCCGAAATCTTTGCCGCGATCGAGCAGGAAAACCGCCGCCAGGAAGATCACATCGAGCTGATCGCGTCGGAAAATTACACGAGCCCGGCAGTGATGGCCGCGCAGGGTTCGCAGCTCACGAACAAGTACGCCGAAGGCTATCCGGGCAAGCGCTACTACGGCGGCTGCGAATACGTGGATGTGGTCGAGCAGCTGGCGATCGACCGCGTGAAGCAGCTGTTCGGCGCGGAAGCCGCGAACGTGCAGCCGAACTCGGGTTCGCAGGCGAACCAGGGCGTGTTCTTCGCGATGCTCAAGCCGGGCGACACGATCATGGGCATGAGCCTCGCGCATGGCGGCCACCTGACGCACGGCTCGCCCGTGAACATGTCGGGCAAGTGGTTCAACGTGGTGAGCTACGGCCTGAACGAAAACGAAGACATCGACTACGAAGCCGCCGAGAAGCTGGCGCAGGAACACAAGCCGAAGCTGATCGTCGCGGGCGCATCGGCGTTCTCGCTGAAGATCGATTTCGAACGTCTGGCGAAGATCGCGAAGTCGGTCGGCGCGTACCTGATGGTCGACATGGCCCACTACGCAGGCCTGATCGCGGCAGGCGTGTACCCGAACCCGGTGCCGCACGCGGACTTCGTGACGACGACGACGCACAAGAGCCTGCGCGGCCCGCGCGGCGGCGTGATCCTGATGAAGGCCGAGTATGAGAAGCCGATCAACTCGGCGATCTTCCCGGGCATCCAGGGCGGCCCGCTGATGCACGTGATCGCGGGCAAGGCGGTGGCGTTCAAGGAAGCGCTGTCGCCGGAGTTCAAGGCGTACCAGGAGAAGGTGGTCGAGAACGCACGCGTGCTGGCAGAAACGCTGGTGAAGCGTGGCCTGCGGATCGTGTCGGGCCGCACGGAAAGCCACGTGATGCTGGTGGACCTGCGTGCGAAGCACATCACGGGCAAGGCAGCGGAAGCGGCACTGGGCGCGGCGCACATCACGGTGAACAAGAACGCGATCCCGAACGATCCGGAAAAGCCGTTCGTGACGAGCGGCGTGCGCCTGGGTTCTCCGGCGATGACGACGCGCGGCTTCGGTCCGGCGGAAGCGGAGCAGGTGGGCAACCTGATCGCGGACGTGCTGGACAATCCGGAAGATGCAGCGACGATCGAGCGCGTGCGCGCGCAGGTCGCCGAGCTGACCAAGCGTTTCCCGGTCTATCGCTGATCGACGATGCGCTGCCCGTTCTGCCGGCATGACGACACGCAGGTCGTGGATTCCCGCGTGTCCGAAGATGGCGCCGCGATCCGGCGGCGCCGTCGCTGCTCGGCTTGCGACAAGCGCTTCACGACGTACGAGCGGGTCGAGCTGTCCCTGCCGTTCGTCGTGAAGAAGGACGGCAGCCGCACGGAATTCGACCGTCGCAAGATCGTCGCCAGCATGCAACTCGCGCTGCGCAAGCGGCCCGTTGCTGCCGACGCGATCGACGCGGCGGTCGCCCGCATCGAATATCAACTGCTCGCGACAGGCGAGCGCGAAGTGCGTAGCGAGAAGCTCGGCGAACTCGTGATGAACGAGTTGCGCGGCCTCGATACGATCGCTTATGTCCGCTTCGCATCGGTGTATCGCCAGTTCGAGGACGTTTCCGAATTTGCCGACGTGATCGAAGAGTTCCGTCGCGCCTCTCCCGCCAAGACTCCGCGTAAGCGCTGACGCGCTGCGTTCGTTCATCGTCTTCTCCGTTGGTCAGTTCGCGCCGATTGTGTCGGTCGCGATCGCATGCCGCCAGTCGGCCATTCGGCAAATGGTGCGTGTCCACACGTATCGCTACAGTCGTCGCATCACCTTGGCGAAGGACGACTGCGATGGGACTGCACGCTCAACCCCTGAAAAATGTATTGCGACGCGCGGGCGGGTTCACGCTCGTCGAGCTAATGGTCGCCATCTCGCTGGCGGCCGGGCTCGCGCTTTATGCTGCGCCCGCGTTCGACCAGTGGCGCATGCGCGAACGTGTGGATGCACGCTCGCGCGCGTTGCTCGGTGCGCTGTCGTTTGCACGTACCGAGGCGACGCGTCTCGGCGTGCGCGTCACGCTGTGCCGGGCGGGTAGCGCCGGCACCTGTCTGCGTGCAGGTGAGCGGTGCGATCCGGCTGAATGGTCGTGTGACTGGATCGTCAGCGGGCAGGTCGACGGGCAGTCACGCGTGCTGCGGCGCTATCCGCGCGATGCCGAAGTGGCCGTCGCGGGTGCCGCGCACGATCTCGCGTTCGCACCGCCGGTCGGTCAGGCAATCGGTGGCATCCGGCGCTTCGAACTGCGTCCGCGACGCGACGTGCCGGGGGGTAACGACGCGCATGCATCGCGTTGCGTACGAATCGCGGCAGGCGGCCGGGCGCGGGTTGTCGCCGGCCGTTGCGACGCAGCGTGAGCGTCATGCGCAACGCCATGCGCGGCACGTCGCTGATCGAAGCGATGCTGGCCATCGCGCTGCTCGCGACCGTGATGCTGGCTGTAGCGGGCAGCCAGCTTGCGATGGCGCGTGCGCAGCGCGCGACGATCTGGCGTGAACGCGCGCTGTGGCTCGCCGATGCGCGTATCGAGCGCTTGCACGTCGCTGCGGAGGCCGACGATGGCCTCGCGGCGCGGGTCGCAGCGTCGCTGCCCGGCGGCACGATGACGCGCGGTGATGGGCCGGATGGCGTCCGCTACACGTTTGTCGGCTGGCGCGGCGGTAATGCGGCCACCGGGCCGCGATGCGAAGTGGCGGGGGGCTCGGCGCAGCCGCCGTCGTGCGTCCGGATTCCGTATCGGGAGGCTGAAGCCGATGAACGCTGATCGCCGCATGCGCGCGCATACGTTGCTTGAGGTGTTGATTGCGATGACCGTCGGTCTGCTCGTGCTCGCGGCGGCCGGTGCGTTGTACCACGCGCAGCGCGTCGCACAGCAGCGCGCGGATGACGGGTTCCGGATGCGTGATGCTGCCGGCACCGCGCTGATGCTGATCGGCCAGCAAATCCAGATGGCAGGATTTCGGCCGCTCGATAGGGATGGGGAGGGCGTGTCGTCGTTGCCGCCAGTGTTCGGCTGTTCGATGGCGCGCGTGCGGGGAGAGGGCGCGCAGTTACGGTGTGAGCCTGTGCGCGGTGCATCGGACGCGTTGTTGATCCGCTACGTCGGCGATGCCGTGTCGACGTGGTCCACCGTTGGCGGCCAGGTGTCGGATTGCCTTGGGCAGGGCGTCGGTGTGTCCGGCGAACCTACGCCGGTGGAGAACCGCTTCGACGTGCACACCAGTCCGTCGACGGGCGAGCCTGAATTGTATTGCGAAGGAAGCGGCCGTCCGGGCACGCCGCAGCCGGTCGTGTCGGGAATCGATCAGTTGCGGGTGCGCTATCTTCGCCGCGGCAGCACGCAGTTCGTCGATGCCGATGCATTGCGCGGCGACGACTGGCGCGATGTCCTAGCGGTGCATGTCTGCGTGCGGGCGCGTGGCGAACCGACGGGCGAGCCGATACGGCACGTCGACTGCGACGGCCGCACTATCGTTGCGCAAGACGGCCGCGTGCGTCTGACGCTCGATCGCATCGTCGCGTTGCGCAATGCCGCGCGCACATTCGACGATACGTCACGTAATGTCACGGATGAACCCGAGGTGCCGCGATGAACGGAGCGGGGCAGACGCGGGAGAGGTCGCGGTGCGTCGCGACACGCAACATGCATGAGCGAATCGAAGCGCGCTGTGGCGGTCCGCGGCAGGCTGCAGGTGCGAAAGTCCAAACAGCGAGCCAGCAAGCGCCGCATATACGCTTGCGATCAGCCAGCCGCGATTGGCGTCGCGACGCGGGCCTCGCCTTGCCTGCGGTGATTGCGGTTGGCGCAGCGGTGGCGGCGCTGACCGGCACGTGGTTCGAAGCCGCACTGACGGAATCGCGCCGTACGCGCGCATTATCCGATCGGCTGGTCGCATTCCACGCGGCCGATGCCGCGCTGGCAGCGTGCACCGCGCGATTGCGCCGGGGCTCGGCGCCGTACGTGAGCGAAGGCGAGTCGCACGCGGAGCCCGACGCGTGGCGGCGCATGCCGGTGCTGGCGGTTGCCGAAGCGTTCGCGCCGTTCGCCGGATGGCCGATGGCCGTTCAACCGCCACGATGCCTGATCGAAGCGTGGCGCGGGGCGGGGCCGGCCGGCGGCCGCGCTTACGTCGTCACCGCGCGTGGCGTCGGTGCGCACGCATCGAGCGCAGTCTGGCTGCAGCATCAGGTCGCGATCCGTGATGGACACATCGTCGCCCTGCACTGGCGTCGCGTCGCGACGGTGCTTCGATGAACGGTCGCGCGTCCGTGTACCGCTCGGCGGGATTCACGCTGATCGAGCTGATGATCGTGCTCGCGATCGTCTCGGTGCTGGCCGGATGGGGCATCCCGTCGTATCGCGAGCATGTCGTGCGCGTTCATCGCGCGTCGGCGGTCGCCGCGTTGTACCGGGCGGCCCAATATCTCGAAACACTGGACGGTGTGCCGCCTTCGGCATTGCCGATGGCGCTCACACAAGCGCCGCCGGATGGGCGCGCGGTCTACCGACTGGCGCTCAGGCGGCCGGACCGCGACGATTCGCCGGTGAGTTACGACCTGGAGGCCATTCCGCTCGACACGGGCCCGATGCACGACGATGCGTGCGGCGCATTCACGCTGCGTTCGGACGGGACGAAAGGTAATGTGCGGGGTGACGGCGCTGACGGACAGATCGCCGCGTGCTGGGGGGTACGTTGAACTCGGAGGAAACGCGCGCCACGGCGCTTGGCCGTGCGCGCAGGATGCCGACGACGGTCAGTCGTCGTGCGTGTCGAGACCACGCTCGTCGCGGGACTGCTTCCAGATTCGGTAGACCTCCCATGCCGCGAAACCGACGGTACCCCACTTCAGCGCGGGGCCCGCGCTCGCGCGCAGCAGCGAGCGAACGGGTTTGGCGAGCACGAGCGATGCGAGCGAGCTCAGCATCGGATACTGGTTGACGAGCTGGCCGAGGCTTGCGTTCAGGTTCTTGGCGGACTGGCTGAACTTGTTGCTGGACAGGCCCGGGATGAACACCTTGAGCCAGCTGAAGCGCGTGACCGCGTGGCGCATTTCGCCGGCGGCTTCCGCGAGTTCGAGTCGCTCGACTTCGGATCGCAGGATCAGCAGTTCCTTGCGGAGCGCGCGATGCTGCGACGCGCTCCAGTTCGATCGCGACGAATGGGAGCGGGGTGAATTGCCCGTGACGTTCTGGCTCATGGCGCGTCGGCGAAGTAGGTGGGAGGGGTGAGCGCGACTGCGTTCACGGCTTGCCGCGGAACAGTTCGCGGTCTTTCTCGAGTTCGGCGAGCGTTGCCTCGAATACGGTCGGCGCATCGCGCAGGCCCGAGCGGGCTTTCAGTGCGCATGCGATCCCGCCCACCGCATACAGCGCGGTGATCGCCGCGAGCGCCTGCCAGCGGTACGTATCCCAGAACGCGATCGCGATGAGCACGGTCATGCTGATGAGCGCCATCGTCGCGAGCATCATCGCGGCGAGCCCGAGGAACAGCACGCCCATCAGGCGCTCCTTCTCCTCGGCAAGCTCGATGCCCACCAGTTCGAGGCGCGTTTGCAGAAGGCCGATCGCGGAGCCGACGAAGCGGCGCAGCGGTCCGTGGCCGGACGGCGGCGAGGTGGTGTCTGTCGTCATGGGTGAGGTGCGTGCGCGTGCAGCTAGGACAAAGCCGGCCGGCGGAAACCGCCGGCTGGCTTCGACGCCCGCAGGCCGCGCGACGCGGCCAACGGGACGAAACGGCGCAGAGCGCGTTACTTGCGGTTGATCAGCAGGCCGATCAGCACACCCACGCCGGCGGCGACGCCGATCGACGTCCACGGATGCTCGTGTACGTAATCGTCGGTCGCGCGCGCGGCCTTCTTGCCTTTCTCGACCACCACGACCTGGACGTCGGCAGCCTTTTCCTTGGCCTGCTTGAGGCGCGACATGGCTTTCTCGCGCAGCTCGGCCGCACGGTCGCCCGTGCTGCTCGCAGCTTGCTTGAGCAGGTCTTCGGCGTCCGAGAGAACGGTTTTGATATCCGACATCAGTTTCTCCTTGTTGATTTCCGACATTGCAACTCCCTTCTTGCTGTCATGCTGCAGGTTCACATCGTAGCGAAACGCCTGCCTGCTGGCGAGCCAGGAAGACACACGACGGCAGCGCAAGACCGCATGGTAAACGATTTGTAATCGTCAACAGAGCGGCAAACGGGGTGAAAAGTTTCCCCCGCGGCCGCCTGTCCGGCACCGACACCGGGCAAAAATGACAAAAAAGTATGAATATCAAACGGAATAATCGTTCGCATGCCCCATTGCTTCCCGTAAGCTGACAGACTTTCCCGCGCCGACCCGGGCGCGGTTTCAACCAGCATCGTTCGAGGAGGGAACATCATGAGTCTGCGTCTTGGCGACATCGCACCGGATTTCGAGCAGGAATCGAGCCTGGGCCCGATCAAGTTTCACGAGTGGCTGGGCAACAGCTGGGGCGTCCTGTTCTCCCATCCGGCCGACTACACGCCGGTGTGCACGACCGAACTCGGGCTGACCTCGAAGCTGAAGGGAGAATTCGAGAAACGCAATGTAAAAGTGATCGCGCTGTCGGTCGACGGTGTCGAATCGCACAAGGGCTGGATCAACGACATCAACGACACGCAGTCGACGGTCGTCGGCTTCCCGATCATCGCCGATGCTGACCGCAAGGTTTCGCAACTGTATGACATGATCCACCCGAACGCGAACGAAACGCTGACGGTGCGTTCGCTGTTCGTGATCGACCCGAACAAGAAGGTGCGGCTCACCATCACGTATCCGGCCAGCACGGGGCGCAACTTCGACGAAGTCCTGCGCGTGATCGACTCGCTGCAACTGACCGACAACTACAAGGTCGCGACGCCCGGCAACTGGAAGGATGGCGACGATGTCGTGATCGTCCCGTCGCTGCAGGATCCGGAAGAGCTGAAGAAACGCTTCCCGAAGGGCTTCAACGCGGTTCGTCCGTATCTGCGCCTCACGCCGCAGCCGAACAAGTAAGCATCGGCTGCAAATGAGCGCGATACCGGGCCGGCGGCCCGGTGCGCGGTGTGTTTTGCGCGAGCACGGCGCGGCATGGCTGCCGCGCTCGCCGCATCCGGACGATCAGAAGAATGCCTGGATGCCCGTCTGCGCGCGGCCGAGGATCAGCGCGTGGATGTCGTGCGTGCCTTCGTACGTGTTGACCACTTCGAGGTTCACGAGGTGGCGCGCGACGCCGAATTCGTCGGAGATACCGTTGCCGCCGAGCATGTCGCGCGCGAGTCGTGCGATGTCGAGTGCCTTGCCGCACGAGTTGCGCTTCATGATCGACGTGATCTCGACGGCCGCCGTGCCTTCGTCCTTCATCCGGCCGAGGCGCAGCACGCCTTGCAGGCCGAGCGTGATTTCGGTCTGCATGTCGGCGAGCTTCTTCTGGATCAGCTGGTTCGCGGCGAGCGGCCGGCCGAACTGCTGGCGGTCGAGCACGTACTGGCGCGCGGTGTGCCAGCAGGACTCGGCGGCGCCCAGCGCGCCCCATGCGATCCCGTAGCGCGCCGAGTTCAGGCACGTGAACGGGCCGCGCAGGCCGCTCACGTTCGGCATCAGGTTTTCTTCCGGCACGAACACCTCGTCGAGGACGATCTCGCCGGTGATCGATGCGCGCAGCCCGACCTTGCCGTGGATCGCGGGCGCCGACAGGCCTTTCCAGCCTTTCTCGAGGATGAAGCCGCGGATCGCGTCCTTGCCGTTCTCTTCCAGCTTCGCCCACACGACGAACACGTCGGCGATCGGCGAGTTCGTGATCCACATCTTCGCACCGGACAGCGAGTAGCCGCCGGGCACCTTTTTCGCGCGGGTGACCATGCTGCCCGGATCGGAGCCGTGGTTCGGCTCGGTCAGCCCGAAGCAGCCGATCCATTCGCCGGTGGCGAGTTTCGGCAGGTATTTCTGCTTCTGCGCGTCGGAGCCGAATTCGTGGATCGGCACCATCACGAGCGACGACTGCACGGACATCATCGACCGGTAGCCCGAATCGACGCGCTCGACTTCGCGGGCGATCAGGCCGTAGCTCACGTAGTTGAGGCCGGGGCCGCCGTATTCCTCGGGAATCGTCGGGCCGAGCAGGCCGACTTCGCCCATCTCGCGGAAGATTTCGGCGTCGGTGCGTTCGTGGCGGAACGCTTCGGTGACGCGCGGTGCGAGCTTGTCCTGCGCGTACGCCTGCGCGGCATCACGCACCATCCGCTCTTCTTCGGTCAGTTGCTGGTCGAGCAGCAGCGGATCGTCCCAATGAAAAGTTGCAGCACTCATCGTCTCATCTCCTGTCGACCCGAGTTAGCGCTTCAGCACTTACTCGGGTCCCATGCTTCGCGGTCGACCCGAGTTGGCGCTTCAGCGCTTGCTCGGGTCCCATGCTTTGCGGTCGACCCGAGTTAGCCCTTCAGCGCTTCCCCGGGCCCCATGCTTTGCGGTCGTCCCTGATTCAGCCGGGTTTGTTGCCTGAGAGTTTGCTTGACGGAAGTTCCGCTGTGCGGAACAATGTTTTGCAAATCGAACCCAGTGTAGCACCAGATGACACTTTCAACCATCGACGAAACCACGATCGACGAACGCAAGTTCGTCGTCGCGCTCGCGCGCGGGCTCGACCTGCTGCGCGCATTCCGGCCCGGGGAGACGATGCTGGGCAACCGCGACTTCGCGGAGCGCACCGGGCTGCCGAAGGCGACGGTGAACCGGCTCGCCTACACGCTGACCGTGCTCGGCTACCTGCGTTACGACGAGACGCTCGGAAAGTATGCGCTCGACGCCGGCGTGCTGTCGCTCGGCTACGCGCTGCTGTCGGGCGCGGGGACGATCGACCTCGCGCGGCCGCACATGCAGGCGCTTGCGCGCGACATCGGCGCGGCCGTGTCGCTCGGCTGCCGCGACGGGCTCGACATGATCTATCTGGAGACGATCCGCAGCGAGACCGCGCTGACGCTCGGGCTTGCGCCCGGTTCGCGGCTGTCGATGCTGACGAGCTCGATGGGGCGCGCGTACCTGGCCGTGCAGCCGGAAGACGCGCGACGCGCGCTTTATGCGGAGTTGCATCGTGCGGCCGGCGGCGCGGCCGACGCCGACGCCGATGCGCTCGTCGCCGCCGCGCAGCAGGCGGTGGCCGAGTTCTCGACGGGGGGCTGTTGCTATTCGTTCAGGGCGTGGCACATGGACGTCAACGCGGCGGCCGTCCCGTTTCGCGAGCCGCGCGAGGGACGCTGGCTGATCCTGAGCTGCAGCGGCCCCGCGTCGTCGATGGACGAGGACGTGTTCCGCACGCAGGTCGGGCCGAAGCTGAAGGCGCTCGCGCAGCGGCTCGGGCAGACGGCCTGAGCCGCTGCGCGAGCGGTAGGGGGCCGTCGCCGGTCCGGTCGGCAGCGTACGCGCGCGACACCGCCGCTGGTTGTGTCACGGACGAACCGCGCGCATGATCGATCGCCAGCTCACCGACGACGAGGCTTGCCATGTCTCACGCAGAACCGATGGAAGGCGGATGCGCATGTGGCGCGATCCGGTACCGGATCACCCATGTCCCGGCCGACGCCGGTTTTTGCCACTGCCGGCTCTGTCAGCGCACGACCGGCGCGGCGGTCGTCGCGTCGGCATCGGTGCCGATTGACGCGTTCGAATACCTGCAAGGTGAGCCGACGGTGTATGCGTCGAGCGCGTGGGGCGAGCGGCGCTTCTGCGGCCGTTGCGGCGCGCAGCTCGAATACCGGCTCAGTGATGCACCCAGGACGGTCGAGATCAATTACGCGACGCTCGACGCGCCGTCGCGGCTACGTCCGGCCTGGCATGTCTGGTATGGGGATCGCTTCCCCGGCATCGAGATCGACGACGATCTGCCCAAGTACGACGATGGCGGAAGAGCGTAAGCGGTAGGTAACCGCCCACATCGACTGCGCCGGAAATGAGGCGCGCACGCTCCCGCGAAGCCGGTCTTTTGACGAGGCGGGCAACTGGCTGCCGGACATCGGGCGACGGGGAAAGCCCGGCGACCCGATCTCCCGTCACGTCACCTGCATTCCACTTTCGGCGCGCGACGCCCCGCGTGTGCGACCCCCCTCATCCACCCAGGCTCAGGCCGTCACGACCTTCGCAAACACGGGCCCCTGCATGAACCGGACGTCGTACTGGCGCAGCAGCTCGCACTGCGTTTCGTCGACGACACCGTCGAAGATCAGCGGAATCCGCACGCGCTGCGCATACGCGACGAGCGCCTTGACCATCCCGTCGCGCAACGCGATGCCCGCATCCATCTTGATGTAGTCCGGGCGCGCCATGTCCGATTCGACCGCGAGGATGCGGCCCGGATCCGGCAGCTTGTCGGCGACCTTGAAGCCGTGATGCTGGTAGCTGCGCGTCAGGTAGCCGAGGAAGGTCTTGTGCGCGACCGCGACCGCCGGCAGTTCGATCACGATCCGCTCGGCCGGCAGCCCGAAGCGCTGCAGCACCGACGAGAAATGCTTGCCGTGGTCGTACTTCACGCTCTTCAGCAGCCGTTCATGCACGCGCAGGAACAGCAGCCCGTGGCGCTGTGCGCCGAAAAAATTGATCGCGTGCAGCGCGCGCGACAGGCGGTCGATCGCGACGAGCGTCTGGTCGTCGACGGCCGAGTCGACCGGATCGTGCGGCGCGCCCGTGACGACCGTGACGGCCTGGAAGCCGAGCTCGTCGCCGTAGCGCTCGATCGCGTCCGCGAACGACGTCGATTGCGGTGCGCCCGGCATCGTCACGTCGTAGATCGGTTCGTAGGCGCTGCCGAGCGTGCGCTCGGGCAGGTTCGCGCTTGCGGTGCCGCCATCGGCGAGCGCGAGGTGATCCCGCAGATACGGCAGTTGCCCGGCACGGGCGACCAGCTCGGGAATGGTGGGCGGAATCATCGGCTTAAGAAGGAAAAACGGCGGCCGAACGGGCCGCCTCGTAGCTTGATATTAGCAGCGCCGGCCAAGCTCGGCTCGGCGTTTCGTTCATATGGTTATCCCGCCTTCGACGCTTCGCCTAGGGTTTACGTTGATTTCACTATTCGTAATTGGTTTTACTATTCGTAAATCCAGGATTTGTCGCCGATCAAGAAATGCGGCAGGCGGGCGCCGCGACACGGCGCCGTTCACGAATCAACAGGAAGCAAGGAGCGAGACGTGGCGGTTGACAGGAATGGCACGCGGGAGAGCGGCGCGGCGCGCCGGCAGGCGACGGGCGGAATGACGGGCGTGCCGGCCCGCGTCCGGCAGGGTTGAGGAGCGGATGGCGACCATGAGCATCGATTACCAGACGCTGAAGTTCGAATACCGCCCGCGTGCGCAGGACACGACCGTTCACCCGGTGATCGTCGTCGGCGCGGGCCCGGTGGGCCTCGCGGCCGCGATCGACCTCGCGCAGCAGGGCGTGAGCGTCGTGCTGCTCGACGACGACGACACGCTGTCGACCGGCTCGCGTGCGATCTGCTTCGCGAAGCGCACGCTCGAGATCTTCGACCGGCTCGGCTGCGGCGAGCGCTTCGTCGACAAGGGGGTGAGCTGGCACGTCGGCAAGGTATTCCTGCAGGACGAGCAGCTGTACGCGTTCGACCTGCTGCCCGAGGAAGGGCATGCGCGCCCCGCGTTCATCAACCTGCAGCAGTACTACGTCGAAGGCTACCTGGCCGACCGCGCGTTCGAGCTGCCGAACATCGATATCCGCTGGAAGCACAAGGTCACGGGTATCGATCAGTCGGCCGAACACGCGGTGCTGACGATCGAAACGCCGGAAGGCGTCACGACGCTGCGCGCGCAGTACGTGATCGCAGCCGACGGTTCGCGCAGCCCGATGCGCACGATGATGGGCCTCGAAAGCCACGGCCGCACGTTTAAGGACCGCTTCCTGATCGCCGACGTGAAGATGAAGGCGGAGTTTCCGACCGAGCGCTGGTTCTGGTTCGACCCGCCGTTCCACCCGAATCAGTCGGTGCTGCTGCATCGCCAGCCCGACAACGTATGGCGCATCGACTTCCAGCTCGGCTGGGATGCGGACCCCGTCGCCGAGAAGCAGCCGGAGCGCGTGATCCCGCGCGTGCGGGCGCTGCTCGGGCCGGACGTCGAGTTCGAGCTCGAATGGGTGAGCGTCTATACGTTCCGCTGCCAGCGGATGGCGTCGTTCCGGCACGGCCGCGTGCTGTTCGCGGGCGATTCCGCGCACGGCGTGTCGCCGTTCGGCGCGCGCGGCGCGAATAGCGGCGTGCAGGACGCCGACAACCTCGCGTGGAAGCTGAAGCTCGTGCTCGACGGCCGCTCGGCCGACAGCCTGCTCGATACGTATGCGAGCGAGCGTGAATTCGCAGCCGACGAGAACATCCGCAACTCGACGCGCTCGACCGACTTCATCACGCCGAAGAGCCCGGTGTCGCGCGTGTTTCGCGACGCGACGCTGAAGCTTGCGCGCGACTGCGAGTTCGCGCGCAAGCTCGTGAACAGCGGCCGCCTGTCGGTGCCGGCGGTGCTCGCCGATTCGCCGCTGAACACACCGGACCGTAACGGCGACGCGTTCGCGGGCGCGATGCGGCCGGGCGCGGCGGCGGCCGATGCGCCGGTGCGCGTGCAGGGCGCATCGGGATGGCTGCTGCAGCATCTGCGCGGCGGCTTCACCGGCGTGCTGTTCGGGTTGCCGGGCGATGCGGCCGCACTCGCGCAGGCGCTCGACGGCCTCGCGCTGCCGGTGCGGCCCGTGCTCGTCGTACCGGCCGGGCACGCGCAGCCGGTCGCGGGTGTCGTCGTCGTGGAGGACGTCGACGGCTTCGCCGCGCAACGCTACGACGCGAAGCCCGGCACGTTCTACCTGCTGCGCCCCGACCAGCACGTATGCGCGCGCACGCGCACGCTCGACCGTCAGGCGCTGGCCGACGCACTGGCGCGCGCGACCTGCGCACGCTGAAAACGATAAAGACACCGGAGACTCCGTCATGCCCTCACTCGACACCCGCCCGCGCCTGGCTGACCCGGACGCGTTCTACGAAGCGCTGATCGACATGCATCGCGACCTGTCCGACGCCGACAGCCAGCTCGTCAACGCGAAGCTGATCCTGCTGCTCGCGAACCAGATCGGCGACGCCGACGTGCTGCGCGAAGCGATGGCGCTCGCGCGCCAGGGCGTGACGCCGCCCGTGCATCCGGCCGCCGAGGTGACGCAATGAGCGCGGCGGCGGCCGACGCGCGCGTGCTCGAAGTCGAGCGCGTGATCGACGAGACCCATCGCCCGGGTTTCCACTGGATGCTGCTCGTGTTGTGCGGGCTGTGCCTCGTGATCGACGGCTTCGATGCGCAGGCGATGGGCTACGTCGCACCGAGCGTGATCGCCGAATGGGGCGTGCCGAAGCAGGCGCTTGGGCCCGTGTTCAGCGCGAGCCTGTTCGGGATGCTGCTCGGCGCGCTCGGGCTGTCGGTGCTGGCCGACCGGATCGGGCGGCGCCCGGTGCTGATCGGCTCGACGCTGTTCTTCGCGGTGACGATGCTTGCGACGCCGTTCGCGGGTTCGATCCCGGTGCTGATGGCGCTGCGCTTCGTCACGGGCCTCGGCCTCGGCTGCATCATGCCGAACGCGATGGCACTGGTCGGCGAGTTCAGCCCGGCCGCGCATCGCGTGAAGCGGATGATGATCGTGTCGTGCGGTTTCACGCTCGGCGCGGCGATCGGCGGCTTCATCAGCGCCGCGCTGATTCCGGCGCTCGGCTGGCGGTCGGTGTTCTTCGTCGGCGGCGCGGTGCCGCTCGTGCTGACGATCGCGATGGTCGCGCGGCTGCCCGAGTCGCTGCAGTTCCTGGTGCTGAAAGGGCGCGTCGCGCAGGCACGCGAGTGGCTCGCACAATTCGCGCCGCAGGCCGGCATCGATGCGAACACGCGGCTCGTGGTGCGCGAGCGCGCCGCGACCGGCGCGCCGGTCGCCGAGCTGTTCAGTCACGGCCGCCTGCCGGTCACGCTGCTGCTGTGGGCGATCAGCTTCATGAACCTGATCGATCTGTACTTCCTGTCGAACTGGCTGCCGACCGTGATGCGCGACGCCGGCTATTCGCCGGGCACGGCCGTGATCGTCGGCACGGTGCTGCAGACGGGCGGCGTGATCGGCACGCTGTCGCTCGGCTGGTTCATCGAACGTTACGGCTTCGTGCGCGTGCTGTTCGCATGCTTCGCGTGTGCGGCCGTGTCGGTGGGGCTGATCGGCTCGGTCGCGCATGCGCTGCCGTGGCTACTGGTGGTCGTGTTCGCGGGCGGGTTCTGCGTGGTCGGCGGGCAGCCGGCCGTGAACGCGCTCGCGGGCCAGTATTACCCGACGTCGCTGCGCTCGACGGGCATCGGCTGGAGCCTCGGCATCGGCCGGATCGGCTCGGTGCTCGGGCCGCTCGTCGGCGGACAACTGATTGCGCTCAACTGGTCGAACGGTGCGCTGTTCCATGCTGCCGCGGTGCCCGTGCTGTGCTCGGCGCTGTTCGTCCTCGGGTTGGCGGGCGTAACGCGGCGCAGCGGCGCGCCGGCGCCGAACGCCGCCCTGAATTGATGGAGAAAGGAAACGATGACGCTTGACCTGTCGAAACCGGCGAACGCCGGCTACCAGAGCGGTTTCGCGAACGAATTCGCGACCGAGGCACTGCCCGGCGCGTTGCCGCACGGCCGCAACTCGCCGCAGCGCGCGCCTTACGGGCTGTACGCCGAGCAGCTGTCGGGCACCGCGTTCACCGCGCCGCGTGGCCACAACCGCCGCTCGTGGCTGTACCGTATCCGCCCGGCGGCCGTGCACCGGCCGTTCGAGCCATACGCAGGCCCGCAGCGGCTCGTGTCGGAATTCGGCGATTCGGCCGACGTGCCGCCGACGCCGCCGAACCAGCTGCGCTGGGATCCACTGCCGATGCCGGTCGAGCCGACCGATTTCGTCGACGGGCTCGTGACGATGGCCGGTAACGGCTCGGCCGCCGCGATGAACGGCTGCGCGATCCACCTGTACGCGGCGAACCGCTCGATGCAGGACCGCTCCTTCTACAGCGCGGACGGCGAACTGCTGATCGTGCCGCAACAGGGGCGCCTGTTCATCGCGACGGAATTCGGCCGGGTCGACGTCGAGCCGTTCGAGATCGCGGTGATCCCGCGTGGCGTGCGTTTTGCCGTCACGCTGCCGGACGGCGACGCGCGCGGCTACATCTGCGAAAACTTCGGCGCGCAACTGCGCCTGCCGGACCTCGGCCCGATCGGCTCGAACGGTCTCGCGAACCCGCGCGACTTCCTGACGCCGCAAGCCGCGTACGAAGACCGCGAAGGCGCGTTCGAACTGATCGCGAAGCTGAACGGCCGCCTGTGGCGCGCGGACATCGGCCATTCGCCGCTCGACGTCGTCGCGTGGCATGGCAACTACGCGCCGTACAAGTACGACCTGCGCCTGTTCAACACGATCGGCTCGATCAGCTACGACCATCCCGATCCGTCGATCTTCCTGGTCCTGCAGTCGCAGAGCGACACGCCGGGCGTCGACACGATCGACTTCGTGATCTTCCCGCCGCGCTGGCTCGCGGCCGAGGATACGTTCCGCCCGCCGTGGTTCCACCGCAACGTCGCGAGCGAATTCATGGGGCTCGTGCACGGCGCGTACGACGCGAAGGCCGAAGGCTTCGTGCCGGGCGGCGCGAGCCTGCACAACTGCATGTCGGGCCACGGGCCCGACGCGGACACGTTCGAGAAGGCGTCCGCGAGCGACACGACGAAGCCGCACAAGGTCGACGCGACGATGGCGTTCATGTTCGAAACCCGCACGCTGATCCGGCCGACGCGCTACGCGCTCGACACCGCGCAGCTGCAGGCGGACTACTTCGAATGCTGGCAAGGCATCAAGAAACATTTCAATCCGGAGCAACGATGAGCGATACCCAAGACTGGCGCGCGACGCTCGACCCGGCCCGCAAGAGCTGGGTCGAGACGGCGAACGACGCCGCGTGCGATTTCCCGATCCAGAACCTGCCGTTCGGGATCTTCAGCGATGCGAAGCAAGCGTCGCGCCGTGCGGGCGTGGCGCTCGGCGACCAGATCGTCGATCTTGCAGCGCTCGCGCGTGCGGGCCTCGTGACGCTGCCGGCCGGCGCCGATACGTTCGCCGCGCCGACGCTCAACACGTTCATCGCGCTCGGCCGCGACGCGTGGCGCAGCGTGCGCGTGCAGCTGTCCGACTTGTTTTCGCGCGACAACGCGCGGCTGCGCGACGATACGGCGCTGCGCGCACAGGTGCTCGTGGCGCAGCGTGACGCGACGCTGCATCTGCCGGTCGAGATTCCCGGCTACACCGATTTCTATTCGTCGAAGGAGCACGCGACCAACGTCGGCTCGATGTTCCGTGATCCGAAGAATGCGCTGCTGCCGAACTGGTCGGAGATGCCGATCGGCTACAACGGCCGCGCGTCGTCGGTGGTCGTGAGCGGCACGCCGGTGCGGCGCCCGAGCGGGCAACTGAAGCTGCCCGACCAGGAGCGTCCGGTGTTCGGCGCATGCCGCAAGCTCGACATCGAACTGGAGACGGGTTTCATCGTCGGGAAGGGCAACGCGCTTGGCGAGCCGATCGCGTGCGAGGACGCGGAAGCGCACATCTTCGGGATGGTGCTGCTGAACGACTGGAGCGCGCGCGACATCCAGCAATGGGAATACGTGCCGCTCGGGCCGTTCAATTCGAAGGGCTTCGCGACGACGATCTCGCCGTGGATCGTCACGCTCGACGCGCTCGAACCGTTCCGCGTCGCGCAGCCGGAGCAGTCGCCGCAGCCGCTCGCGTATCTGCAGCATGCGGGCAAGCATGCGTTCGACATCGCGCTGGAAGTAAGGCTGCGCGCGGAAGGGGCCGCCGAGGCCACGTCGATCTGCCGCACGAACTTCAAGCACATGTACTGGACGATGGCGCAGCAGCTCGCGCATCACACGGTTGCCGGCTGCAACACCCGCGTGGGCGACCTGATGGGTTCGGGCACGATCAGCGGGCCGACGAAGGATTCGTTCGGCAGCCTGCTCGAACTGACGTGGAACGGCAAGGAGCCGGTCGCGCTGAACGGTGGCGGCAGCCGCACGTTCATCGAGGACGGCGACGAGCTGACGCTCGCCGGCTGGTGCCAGGGCGACGGCTATCGCGTCGGCTTCGGCACGTGTGCGGGCAAGATTTTGCCGGCGCGCAGCGCGTGACGGATCGCAGCGCGAAACGTTACGCGTAGGTCACGTGTAGATCGCGCGTAGTCCGGAAGGACAGGGCGGCCCGCATTGCGCGGGCCGCTTTCGTTTACCGCGGGAGGGACGCGAGCGGGCCGATGCGTATCGGTGCATGATGCTGCGCGCCAACGCCAACGCCAACGCCAACGCCAACGCCAACGCCAACGCCAACGCCAACGCCAACGCCAACGCCAACGCCAACGCCAACGCCAACGCCAATCTGCATCAGACCGCGCGCTGCAGCGCGACGCGGCGCTCCCACAGCGCGGCCGCGACGAACGCCGCGACACAGACGACCAGCACGCCGACCAGCGCGTTGCTGCCCAGTTGTTCCATCAACGCGCCGGCGACCAGCGGGCCGCCGAAGCTCGCGGCGCTCCACGATGCCGACACGAGCGAGCTTGCGGTGACGAGCGCCGCACCGCGGAAGCGTTCACCGCACGCGACGAGCGACAGCGTGTAGATGCTGCCGGCCGCCGCGCCGAGCACGAACAGCAACGGCCAGCAGAGCCACGGATTGGCGATCACGAGCGGCAGCAGCGGCAGGCCGGCGAGCACGATCCAGCCTGCGCCGAGGTGCACGCGTTCGCGGCCGAGCTTGTCCGCGAGCCAGCCGATCGGGAACTGCATCGCAGTATCGCCGAACAGCATGATCGACGCGAGCAGCACGGCGGTGGCGCTCGCGACGCCGTGATCCATCGCGTAGAGCGGCAGCAGCGACAGCGCGAGCGTATCGAACAGCGCGAAGAAGCCGGTGCCGATGATCAGCGCGGGCATGCGCGGCAGCACGTCGAGCCAGCGGCCGTGCGCTTCGTGATGTGCGTCGTCGCCGGCGAGCGGTGCGCGCCGGATCGTCGCGAGCGTCGGCAGCGCGAGCAGGAACAGCGCGCCGCACAGCGCGAAGCGGATGTTCGTCGCGCCCGCGATTTGGCTCACGAGCACGGGGCCCGCCATCTGGAACAGCGTGAAATTGGTCGCGTAGATCGCGACGACGCGGCCGCGCGTCGAATCGTCGGCGAGCTGGTTGACCCATGCCTCGCCGATCGTGAACAGCAGCATCAGCGCCGCGCCGCACAGCACGCGCAGCACGCCCCACAGGATCAGGTTCGACGTGAACTGCATCAGCGCGGTGGCGGCCGCGAGCAGCACGACCGACACGACGATCGCGCGGCGCGAGCCGATGTGTCGCGCGAGCGTGGTGACGAACGGGACGATCGCGAGGCCGCCGAGGGCCTGAGCGGCCGTCAGCATGCCGACGACGTTGGTGCCGTGTCCGGCTTCGGTCAGCGCGAGTGCGGTGAGCGGCAGCGTGGCGCCGGTGCCGAGACCGACGACCGCGACGCTCAGAATGAGTGCGAGGAAATCGCGATTAAGAATGGCTTTCATCGGCGGGGATGCTACACCGCGGACCTTGAAAGGTCCATGAAGGCCATCGGATCCGCGTGGAGTTGTGTCCGCAACGATTGCAGGAGGGTTGCGTCACACGTACTCGGTCGGCACGGTCACCGGTCGACGTTCGAGCGACGCCGACCACAGCGTGAGCGCGAGTGCTGCAACAGCCATCGCGACGCCGACCCACGGCAGGTTCACGAGCGACACGCCGGAGCCGATCGCCATCCCGCCGAGCCAAGCGCCCGTCGCGTTGCCGAGGTTGAACGCGCCCTGGTTCAGCGTCGACGCGAGGTTCGGCGCGTCGCTGGCGCGGTCGACGATCAGGATCTGCAGCGGCGGCACGATCGCGAACGCGAGGATGCCCCACACGAAGATCGTCGCGAGCGCGGCGAACGGCAGGTGCATCGTGCCCGCGAACAGCGCGAGGATCACGCCGATCAGCGCGAGCGTCGCGATCAGCGACGGCATCCGCCGCCAGTCGGCGAGCTTGCCGCCGAGCGTGCCGCCGACCGTCAGCCCGAGGCCGAACAACAGCAGCACGTAAGTGACCTGGCGCGGCGAGAAGCCCGTCACGTCCTCGAGGATCGGCGTGATGTACGTGAACACGCTGAACAGGCTTGCCGAGGCGAGCACGCTGATGCCGAGCACCATCAGCACCTGCGGATGTTTCAGCACGCTGAATTCGCGCGTGATGCTGGTGTCGGGCATCGCGAGATTCTTCGGCAGGCAGACGGCGAGCGCGGCGGCCGCGGCGATGCCGATGCCGGTGACAGCCCAGAACGTCGCGCGCCAGCCGTATGCCTGGCCGAGCGCGGTGCCGAGCGGCACGCCGAGCACGTTCGCGAGCGTGAGGCCGGTGAACATCAGTGCGATCGCCTGCGCGCGACGGTTCGGCGCGACGAGGTTGCTCGCGACCACCGAGCCGATCCCGAAGAATGCGCCGTGGCAGAACGCGGTGACGACGCGCGCGGCCATCAGCACCGCATAGCCCGGTGCGATCGCGCAGAACAGGTTGCCCGCGATGAACAGCCCGATCAGGCCCATCAGCGCGCGCTTGCGCGGCATCTTCGCGGTGACGATCGCGAGGATCGGCGCACCGATCGTCACGCCGAGCGCATAGCCCGACACGAGCATGCCGGCGGCCGGGATCGATACACCGAGATCGCGCGCGACATTGGGCAGCAGCCCCATGATCACGAACTCGGTGGTACCGATTCCAAAAGCGGCGACGGCGAGGGCGAAAAGAGGTAAGGGCATCGCGGTGGGCTCGGGAAAAGCCGCCGCTCGGGCTGGCGCAGGATGCGCGGGACGGGCGGACGGTAAGGCGAACGACAGCCGCGATTCTACTTCAGTGAAAACCCCTATGCTTGGGGCCAAAACGGTTGTTGCCGGCGTGCGACGGGATGGCCCGCGTGGCGCTCACAGTGTGGGATTGAGCGGGTTTTACGGCGGTGAAATTGCGGGGGGCGGAACGATGACGGCGGGGGCTCGTCAGGCGATGCGTTCGGGGGACCCGCCGACGCTCGTGGTCGAAGCGCTCGCCGAGTTGGCCCCAGTTTCCGTTGCCGCGTCCGCCACGTCGGCGGGCGACGAAGGCGAGCCGGCGGCGTCGATCGCGGCCGGATCGTCCCAGCCGTTTTCGAACAGGCACGCTTCGATCGGCATCCGCGCCGCCCAACGCTCCTGCTCGAGCATCGGCTTTGCGTAGAACGCGTCGACGTGCCCGACGCACAGCACGGCGATCGGCTTCGCGCCGTCGGGCATCCGCAGCAGCGTGCGCAGCGCATCGACGTCGAACAGCGACACCCAGCCCATCCCGAGCCCTTCGGCGCGGGCCGCGAGCCACATGTTCTGGATCGCGCAAGCCGCGGACGCGAGATCCATCTCCGGCAGCGTGCGACGGCCGAACACGTGGCGCTCGCGGCCGTCGGCGAGCGCGACGACCAGCAGCTCGCCGCATTCGCGCACGCCCTCGACTTTCAGCCGCATGAATTCGTCCTGGCGCTCACCGAGCGCGTCGGCGGTCGCACGGCGCTCGGCCTCGACCAGCGCGTGGATCGCGGTGCGCAGCGCCGGATCGGTGATGCGGATGAAGCGCCACGGCTGCATGAAGCCGACGCTCGGCGCGTGATGCGCCGCGCGCAGCAGGCGCGCGAGCACGGCAGGATCGACGGGCGCCTGCGTGAAGTGACGCATGTCGCGCCGTTCGAAAATGGCGCGGTAGACGGCGGCGATGTCGGAGTCGTCGAAACGCATGGACGGGAGGGGGCGGGATAACGTCGGCGCAACGATAGCAGACGGCGCGCGAGCCGCGTTACATCATTTGAAACAAAGCGCGAAATTGTTGATGCAAAAGGTCGTGTTTTCAGCGCTGATCAAAAGCAAACGATTGCGGTGTCGCTTGCAACCGTGAAACGAGCCGGTTTCGTCGATTTCTCAGCGATTCGCCGTCACGACGTTCTGCGGCGTGCCCGCATGCCACGCCTCGATGTTCAACAGTGTGGTGTGCGCGATCTCGGCGAGCGCCTCGCGCGTGAAGAATGCCTGGTGCGACGTGACGATCACGTTCGGGAACGTCAGCAGGCGGGCGAGCACGTCGTCCTGCAGCGGCAGGTCGGAGTGATCCTCGAAGAAGAGCCCGCTTTCCTCTTCGTACACGTCGAGCCCGAGATGGCCGAGCTGGCCGCTCTTGAGCGCGTCGACCAGCGCCTGCGCATCGACGAGGCCGCCGCGCCCGGTGTTGATCAGCATCGCCCCGTGCTTCATCCGCGCGAGCGTCCGTTCGTTGATCAGATGGTGCGTCGACGGCAGCAGCGGGCAATGCAGGCTGACGATGTCGGCGTCGTGCAGCAACGCGTCGAGCGCGACATAGCGCGCGCCGAACGCGATCAGCTCGTCGTTGTACGGCGGCACCGAGTGCGCGAGCACATGCATCCCGAAGCCCATCATGATCTTCGCGAACACGCTGCCGATGATGCCGGTGCCGATCACGCCGACGGTCTTGCCGTGCAGGTCGAAGCCGAGCAGGCCGTTCAGCGAGAAGTCGCCTTCGCGGGTGCGCGCGACGGCGCGCGGCAGGCGGCGGTTGAGGGCGAGGATCAGTGCGACCGCGTGCTCGGCCACCGCGTGCGGTGAATAGGCGGGCACGCGCACGACCGTGATGCCGAGCCGCTCGGCGGCGGCCAGGTCGACGTGGTTGAAGCCCGCCGAGCGCAGCGCGATCAGCCGCGTGCCACCGTCCGCCAGCCGTTCGAGGACGGCCGCGTCGACGGTGTCGTTGACGAACGGGCAGACGACGTCATAGCCATGCGCGAGGATCGCGGTTTCCGCGTCGAGGTGCGACGGCTGGAAGTGCAGCCGATAGCCGAACTGCCGGTTGGCGGCAGCAAACGAATCGTCGTCGTACTGCCGGCTGCTGAACAGGATCACGCGCACGCTGCACCTCCGAAGGCTGACGCGCGCAGTTTACTGCAGCCCCGTGACGATGTCGGAGCGGTCGGGGCCGCGCGACGGCCGCAGGAAGCCGTAATCGGTGCGTTCACGGGCCGGCTGCGCGCTGAAGTGATCGAGCGCGTGCTCGACGAAGCTGCGCGTGCGCGCCGGCACGTACTGGCGATTCGGGTAGACGAGCGACAGCTGCGTGTCGGGATCGTCGATCCGGTAGCCGGCCATCAGCCGTACGAGCGTGCCGCTGGCGAGTGCGCTGGCGACGCACGGCTCGGGCAGCACCGCGATGCCCGCGCCGGCCACGGCGGCCGCGTGGACCAGCGCGAGCTGGTTGACCGTGCAGGCCGGGCGCACCGTGACGGAATGCGCGACGCCGTCGTGGCCGACCAGTTGCCACGCGGGCGCATGCTGGTGCGGCGCGAGCGTGACCCAGTCGTGGCCCGGCAGGTCGTCGGGCAGGCGCGGCTCGCCGCGTCGCTCGAGATAGGCCGGCGCCGCGACCGCGACGAACGGGTTGGGCGCAAGGGCGTGGCCGATCAGCGTCGGATTTCCGTCGAGCCGGTTGCCCGTGACGATGCCGACGTCGTACCCGGAATCGAGCACGTCGAGCGGCCCCTCGGCGACGGTCAGCTGCACGCGCAACTCCGGGTAGCGGTGCCGGAAGCTGCTGACGAGCGGCGTCAGCGCAAGCGGCGACAGCAGGCCCGACGCGACGACGCGCAGCGTGCCGGCCGGCTCGCGCACGGCATGCGCGACGGACGATTCGAGGTGGTCGAATTCCTCGAGCAGCGCCCGGCACCCGTCGAGGTAGCGCACGCCGGCCTCGGTGAGCGACAGATTCCGCGTGGTGCGGTGGATCAGCCGGGTGTTCAGGTGGCCCTCGAGCATCGCGATCGAACGCGTGACGAGTGCATTGGACACACCGAGATGGTGCGCCGCGCGCCGGAAGCTCTGTTGCTCGGCGACGCAGACGAATACACGCATGGTCTGAATCTGGTTCATGGCTTGCGTATTTCTGGCCCGGTTGATTGATTATGGTTTGGTTTTACGCCGCGCGCCTCGAAAGTGCATCGCGCGGCCCTCGGTTTTTGCATCGTATCGAAAAATCGTTTTCTTCGATTCCGCAGACGATTGTTCAATACAGAGCGATATCCGTCAACCTGAGAAAATGGGCGGGTTGCGGAAAATCGAAATCGGGAGTAACGCGTTAAACGGAGTGCTGTCTCGCATGCCGGCCGTTCAAAGGTGGCACGGTATTCGAATAAGCATGTTTTGTGCGAATATTTTGTATTTAAATCAACGAGTTGTGAGATGTTTGCGTGGGTTTGTTCAGGTATTGCCAGGAAGCGTTCCCCAATTTGTGCCGCAGTAATGGATGTTTTTCTGCCGTGCCGGGGTTTAGCGTATCGGATTCCGTGCGGCGATTTTCATCACGGATCTGGTCTATTTCAATCGATACGGAAGTCGCGCTGAAGCGGCGATGTCGACGAAGCGCGGTGTTATTGACGGAGAAAATCGTGCGCTTGACGCACGAGTGGAACCGTTTCACAACCTGGCCGGCAATCCATTTCCAATCCGGATGACCGGCGTGCGACCCGCGCACGGCTGGCTGGCCCGGTCGCCGGACCGGGCCACCGTCGCGCTGTCCGGCCGCGCGTGCCTCTTGCGCGAGGCGGCGGAACGCGGAATGATCGATCAGTTCGCCATGCAGCGCGGCGGGCGTCCGTGCACTTCCTTTCCTCACCTTTTACCAGCCATGTCCATCGATTACTCGCCGATTCCCTGTCCCGTCGTCGTGCCGCTCGACGCGATCCTGCCCGAAGAACCGCTGCTGATGATGGGGGCCGGCCCGGTCCCGATCCCGGCCGCCGTCGCGAAGGCGAACACGATCGTGATCAACCACCTCGGCGCGACGATGGCGAAGATCATCGAGCAGGTGAAGGAGATGGCGCGCTACGTGTTCCAGACCCGCACGAAGTGGGTGCTCGGCGTCGCGGGCCCCGGTTCGGCCGCGATGGAGATGGCGATCTCGAACCTCGCGTGGCGCGGCACGCGCGTGCTGTCGATCCGCAACGGCTTCTTCAGCGCGCGGATGGCCGAGATGGCCACGCGCGTCGGCGCCGACGTCGCGACCCTCGAAGTGGCCGACCGCGCGGTCGCCGGCCTCGACGAGATCGCGGACGCAATCGCGCGCGAGCGGCCCGAGATCGTCACGATCGTGCAGGGCGAGACGTCGAACACCGTTTGGAACCGCGACTTGCGCGACATCGCGGCGCTCGCGAAGGCGGCCGGCGCGCTGGTCGTGGTCGACGCGGTGTGCACGCTGTCGACGATGCCGCTCGAGATGGACGCGTGGGGCATCGACGCGGTGATCACCGGCGGCCAGAAAGGGCTGTCGTCGATCCCGGCGTGTCGCTGATCGCGTTCTCCGACGCCGCATGGGACCGCATGAAGCAGCGCCCCGAACCGAACGCGCACTGGTGCCTCGACATGGCGCTCGCCGAGAACTTCTGGCACAACGCCGGCTATCACTACACGGCGCCCGTGTCCGGCGTGCTCGCGCTGCACGAAGCGCTGCGGCTCGTCTGCGCGGAGACGCTCGAAAGCCGCTTCGCGCGCCACCTGCGCTGCTCGCTCGCGCTGCAGGCGGGCGTCGAATCGATGGGGCTCAAGCTCTATGCGCCGAAGGACTGCCGGCTCAATTCAGTGGTCGGGATCGAGACGCCGGAAGGGCTCACGCCGGGGATGGTCTGCGGCCATATCTCGAAGCAGTACCAGGTCGAGATTTCGGGCTCGTTCGGCTTGCCGATCGTACGGATCGGGCAGATGGGCGAGCAGTGCCGCGAACACAACCTGTTCCGCACGCTGCATGCGTTCGGCCGCACGATGGTCGACCTGAAGGTGCCGGTCGACCTGCCGGCCGGCGTCGCGGCACTCGAACAGGAACTCTCGCGGCGCGGCGCGTAAGCGGGGAAACGACGAAAGGGGCCGCGCTCAGCGGCCCTGCATCGCGCGCCGGTACGTATTCGGCGTCGTGCCGTGCGCGTCGCGGAAGCGATGGCTGAAGTGGCCGGCGTTCGCATAGCCGCAGTCGGCCGCGATCTGCGCGAGCGGCAGCGCCGTCGTGCGCAGCAGCTCGCGTGCTCGCGCCAGCCGTTGCTCGGCCACCCACGCGTGCGGCGCGCGGCCGAACGACAGCCGGAACATCCGCGAGAAGTGGTATTCGGACAGCGCGGCGACGTCGGCGAGTTCGCCGAGCGTCAGCGGTTGCGTCAGGTACGTGTCGATGTAGTCGCGCACGCGGCGGCGCACGGCCGGCGCGAGCCCGCCGCGGAACGACGTGTCGGTGCGGGTCGTGCTCTGCCCGCGCAGCAGCAGGCTCAGCACCTCGTGCGCGGTCTCGTTCACGCGCAGCCGTTCGTCAGCATCGTCCCAGCCGTCCAGCGCGAGCGAGCGCAGCAGCGCGGCGACGCGCGCATCCTCGAAGTAAGTGCGGTCGGCGAGCTTCAGCTCGCGCGGCTCGCGGTCGAGTTCGCGGATCGCGCGCTGCGTGAAGTGCTCGGGCAGGAAATACAGGTGGATGAAGTGCATCTCGCCGCGCACCCACCAGCGCGATTCATGGTCACCCGGCAACGCGCACAGCAGGCTCGGTGCGCCGTAGCGCGGCACGCGCTGGCGCTCGGTCCGGTAGCCGCCGTCGAGGTAGCACGACAGCGTGTGGTGGCCCGGCTGCTCGTAGACCGTCTCGCTTTCGTCGGTGATCCGCGTCCATTCGGCGATCGCCAGATGGTCGCCGAGCCACGCGAAGCGCTCGAGCGTCGCGTTCGCGTCCGCGAGCGTGCGGCAGACCGACTGCAGGCCGAACGGCAGATCGCCGCCAGCCAGGGCGGTGGGGTGGTCGACGGGCGGCGCGGAAAGGGAGGGGCTCATGATGGGCCGAGTATAAGCGGGCGCGCGGCGCCGCGTGCGGCGGCCCGAAAAAGACCGCAATTCCGGACAATCGGCGCGCGCCCGGCGGCGGCATAGTCGGGATCCGTTTCACCTGCTTTTTGGATCGTTGCCGCCATGAACCTGTCGCTTTATTTCGTCACCGTATTGATCTGGGGCACCACCTGGATCGCGATCAAATGGCAGCTCGGCGCCGTGCCGCCGCCCGTGTCGATCGCATGGCGCTTCTGGCTCGCGGCCGCCGTGCTGTTCGCGCTGCTGCGCGTGATGCGCCGACCGGTGCGCCCGCCGCGTGAAGCGTGGCGCTTTCTCCTCGCGCAGGGCTTTGCACTGTTCTGCCTGAACTTCCTGTGCTTTTACTATGCGGAGCAGGTCGTGCCGAGCGGCCTCGTCGCGGTGATCTTCTCGACCGCGCCGTTGCTGAACTCGATCAACGGCCGGCTGTTCATGGGCCGTCCACTGCGGCCGTCGGCGATCGCCGGCGCGCTGCTAGGGCTGGCCGGCATCGCGTGCCTGTTCTGGCAGCAGATGGCCGGCCATCTCGACGACCACGCGACGTGGACGGGGCTCGCGATCGCGTTCGCGGGCACGATGTGTTTCTCGATCGGCAACCTGCTGTCGAGCCGGATGCAGTCGATGGGGCTGCACCCGCTCGCGACCAACGGCTGGGCGATGCTGATCGGCGCGGCGATCCTGACCGTCGGCAGCGTGGCGGCCGGGATGCCGTTCACGCTCGACACGAGCCCGCGTTATCTCGGCGCGCTCGTCTACCTGGCCGTGCCCGGCTCGGTGATCGGCTTTACCGCCTATCTGACCCTCGTGGGCCGGATCGGGCCGGAGCGCGCCGCGTACTGCACGGTGCTGTTCCCGATCGTCGCGCTGGCCGTGTCGACGGTGTTCGAGGGCTACCAGTGGTCGCCGCTCGCGGTGGTGGGGCTGCTGCTGGTGGTGGCCGGCAACCTGGTCGCGTTCGACCTGACGAGGCGGTTGTTTCTCCGGGCTGCCTGACCGGCTTGCCCGCCGCACCGGCCCCGGCCGGATACAAAAACGCCCGCGCGATGCGGGCGTTTTCTATTGGGCGCCCGGCGGCGTGATGTCCGCGACCGGCCCCCTTGTCACGAACAGCGCGATCAGGCCGCCGCGCCGCTTCCCTCGACCCGCGCCTGCCGCTGGTACAGCACCATCGACAGCGCGACGCCCGCGGCAGCCGCCACCGCCGCGAACAGGAACACCTGCGGATAGCCGAACGCGCCCGCGACATAGCCGGCGAGCGGGCCCGTGATGCCGAGCGACAGGTCGAGGAACACCGAGTACGCGGACAGCGCCGCGCCGCGGCTCGCGGGCGGCACGAGTGCGACGGCCTCGACGCCGAGCGCCGGGAAGATCAGCGCGAAGCCGAAACCGGTCAGCGCGGCGCCGAGGAGTGCGATGTGCGGCACCGGCGCGAGCCACAGCAGCAACAGGCCCGAACATTCGAATGCGAACGACACGATCGCGACGCGGAAGCCGCCGTAGGTCTTGATCGTGTTCGCGAACAGCAGGCGCGCGCCGATGAACAGCGTGCCGAATACGGTCAGCGACAGGGCGGCGTTCGGCCAGTGGCGCGCCGCATAGTACAGCGTGACGAAGGTCGCGATCGAGCCGAAGCCGGCCGAGCCGAGCGCGAGGCCGAGGCCGTGCGGCAGTACGCGCGTAAACACGCTTGCGTACGACATCCGTTCGCCGTGCACGAGCGGCACCGAAGCGATCAGGCGTGCGAGGTAGAAGCCGATTGCGGCCAGCGCGATCACGAGCACGCCGATCAGCGCCGGATTCAGCGTATTCGCGATCGCGACGCCGACCGGCGCGCCGAGCGCGAGCGCGCCGTAGGTCGCGATGCCGTTCCACGAGATCACCTTCGCGTTGTGCGTGACGCCGACCCGGCCGATGCCCCACAGGATCGCGCCAGTGCCGCACAGGCTCTCGCCGACGCCGAGGACGAGCCGGCTCGCGACCAGCAGCACGAGGCTCGCGACCGGCCAGTGCGCGAGCAGCAGCGCGACGAGCAGCAGCACGCCCGACACGCCGCAACCGACCAGCCCGCGGAGCACTGTCTGCTTCGGGCCGAGCGTATCGGCCAGGCGCCCGGCGAGCGGCCGCGACGCGAGCGTCGCGAAATACTGGACGCTGATCGCGCCGCCCGCGACGATCGCGGAAAAGCCGAGGTCGCCGTGGACGAAGCCCGGCAGCACCGCGAGCGGCAGGCCGATGGTCAGGTAGCAGATGAACGTGAAGCAGACGACGGACACGATTTGCAGCGTGACCGCGAACCCGCTGCGCGGCGGTGTGGCGGAATCGGTTGACATGGGGTCGGAACGAATGAACGAGACGGCAGAGGACGGCGAAAAAGGGAATCGGGATTTTCCCATGGAACCGGTTTTCACGCAGGTACCATTTAGTTAATCGCGACCTGTTTTCGACGATCACGGACGGTCGCGGGGGCGCTGGGAAGAGGCTCGGAGCGCCGTGTGGAAAGGGCGTCGGGCGGGCCCGGCGCTCATATCGCGGCAGTTATATGGGCCCCATGCGTGATGGGCTATGGGTTGCGAAATTTGATGGTGATAGCGTGCAAACTGTCAGAAAAACGTCGGTCGAGCGCAAAGCGCGGGCCGCCTTGCCCCCATTTGAAGAACCATCGAGACATGAGTGAGCCGATCCGCTTCTACCATCGTCACGCGATCCGCGAAGTCAGCGGCGCGGACGTTACCCGCACCGTGCTGCAATACCTGCGCGAGGACGCGCATTGCACCGGCACCAAGGAAGGCTGCGCGGAAGGCGACTGCGGCGCGTGCACGGTCGTTGTCGGCGAGCTGACCGACGCCGGCGCGGTCGAGTTCAAGGCCGTCAACGCGTGCATCCAGTTCCTGCCGACGCTGGACGGCAAGGCGCTGCTGACGGTCGAGGACCTGCGCCAGCCGGACGGCGCGCTGCATCCGGTGCAGCAGGCGATGGTCGACTGCCATGGTTCGCAATGCGGGTTCTGCACGCCCGGCTTCGTGATGTCGATGTGGGCGCTGTACGAGAAGCATGGCCACGAAGGCTGCGGCCGTGCCGGCACGTGCGCGAAGGCGAAGGACGTGCCGACGCGTACCGAGATCGCCGATGCGCTGACCGGCAACCTGTGCCGCTGCACCGGCTATCGCCCGATCGTCGATGCGGCCGTGCAGATGTTCGATGCGCCGGCCCCGTCGGCGCCGGTCGACACCGCCGCGCTGGCCCGCACGCTCGCGTCGCTCGAGCGCGACGATACGTTCGACTACACGACGATCAACGGCGCACGCTTCGCGGCGCCGCGCACGCTCGACGCGCTGGCCGCGCTGAAGGTCGAGCGTCCCGACGCGCGCATTCTCGCGGGCAGCACCGACATCGGCCTGTGGGTCACCAAGCAGATGCGCCGGCTCGACGACCTGATCTACGTCGGCCAGATCGCCGAACTGCAGAACATCGTGCACGGCGACGACTGGATCGAAATCGGGGCTGGCGTGACGGTCGAGAAAGGGTATGCGGCGCTGGCCGGCCAGTATCCGGAACTGACCGAGATGTGGAAGCGCTTCGCGTCGCTGCCGATCCGCAACGCGGGCACGCTCGGCGGCAACGTCGCGAACGGCTCGCCGATCGGCGATTCGATGCCGGGCCTGATCGCGCTCGGCGCGCGCGTGGTCCTGCGCGGCGGCGACACGGTGCGCGAGCTGCCGCTCGAGGCGCTGTACACGGGCTATCAGCAGAAGGACATGGCGCCGCACGAATTCGTCGTCGGCCTGAAGGTGCCGACCCGCACCGGCGCGCGCGAGAAGCTGCAGTTCCGCACGTACAAGCTGTCGAAGCGGTTCGACTCCGACATCTCGGCCGTGTGCGCGGCATTCGCGTTCATCGCGGACGGCGACACGATCCGCGAGCCGCGCATCGCGTTCGGCGGGATGGCCGCGACGCCGAAGCGCGCGACCCAGACGGAAGCCGTGCTCGACGGCGCGCAGTGGCACGAAGCCACCGCGCAGGCGGCGATGCAGGCGCTCGAGCGTGACTACCAGCCGCTGTCCGACATGCGCGCGACGAGCACGTACCGTCTCGATACCGCGAAGAACCTGATGTATCGCTTCTGGCTGGAGACGCGCCCGCACGACCCGCTGCCGCCGCAAGCCCTGAATGTGCGTGAAGTGGCCGCCGAACTCGGCACCGACGCGGCGCGCGTCTGAAGACGGAGAACACCGAACATGAACCAGCAAGCAGAACCGTTCCTGAGCACCCTCGACCCGCAAGCCGACGCCGCGCAGGTCCACGTCTCGCGCGCGCACGAATCCGCGCACCTGCACGTCAGCGGGCGTGCCACCTACACCGACGACATCCCGATCGTCGCGGGCACGCTGCACGCGGCGCTCGGCCTGTCGGCGAAGCCGCACGCGAAGATCGTGTCGATGAACTTCGACGCGGTGCGCGCGACGCCGGGCGTGGTCGCCGTGTTCACGGCCGACGACATCCCGGGCGTCAACGATTGCGGCCCGATCATCCACGACGACCCGGTGCTCGCGAAGGGCATCGTGCAGTTCGTCGGCCAGCCGATGTTCATCGTCGTCGCGACGTCGCATGAAACCGCGCGGCTCGCCGCGCGCCGCGCGCAGGTCGACTACGAGGAGCTGCCGGCGATCCTCACCGCGCAGGAAGCGCGCGCGGCCGAAACCTACGTGATCCCGCCGCTGAAGCTCGCGCGCGGCGACGCGGCCGCGCGGCTCGCCGTCGCGCCGCACCGCGAGTCGGGCGAAATGCTGCTCGGCGGCCAGGAGCAGTTCTACCTCGAAGGGCAGATCGCGTACGCCGTGCCGAAGGACGACGACGGGATGCACGTGTACTGCTCGACGCAGCATCCGAGCGAGATGCAGCACCTCGTCGCGCACGTGCTTGGCGTCGCGTCGCACAACGTGCTGGTCGAATGCCGCCGGATGGGCGGCGGGTTCGGCGGCAAGGAATCGCAGTCGGGCCTGTTCGCGTGCTGCGCGGCGCTCGCGGCGTGGAAGCTGCTGTGCCCGGTGAAGCTGCGTCCGGACCGTGACGACGACATGATGATCACCGGCAAGCGGCACGATTTCCATTACCGCTTCGACGTCGGCTACGACGACGACGGCCGCATCGACGGCGTCGCGCTCGACATGACGTCGCGCTGCGGCTTCTCGGCCGACCTGTCGGGCCCGGTGATGACGCGCGCGGTGTGCCACTTCGACAACGCGTACTGGCTGGGCGACGTGAACATCGCCGGTTACTGCGGCAAGACCAACACGCAGTCGAACACCGCGTTCCGCGGGTTCGGCGGCCCGCAGGGCGCGTTTGCGATCGAGTACATCCTCGACGACGTCGCACGTTCGCTCGATCGCGATCCGCTCGACGTCCGCTATGCGAACCTGTACGGCAAGACCGAACGCAACGTCACGCCGTACGGGCAGACGGTCGAGGACAACGTGCTGCAGGAACTGCTCGGCGAGCTCGAAGCGACGAGCGACTACCGTGCGCGGCGTGCCGGCGTGCGCGAATTCAACGCACGCAACACGGTGCTGAAGAAGGGCATCGCGATCACGCCGGTGAAGTTCGGCATTGCGTTCAACGTCACGCACTTCAACCAGGCCGGCGCGCTGGTGCACATCTACACCGACGGCTCGGTGCTCGTGAACCACGGCGGCACGGAGATGGGGCAGGGGCTCAACACGAAGGTCGCGCAGGTCGTCGCGCACGAGCTCGGCATCCGCTTCGGCCGGATCCGCGTGACGGCGACCGACACCAGCAAGGTCGCGAACACGTCCGCGACGGCCGCGTCGACGGGCTCGGACCTGAACGGCAAGGCCGCGCAGGATGCGGCGCGCCAGTTGCGCGAGCGGCTCGCGGTGTTCGCGGCGAAGCAGTTCGGCGACGGCAAGGTCGATGCGGCCGACGTGACGTTCGGCAACGACGTCGTGTGGATCGGCGGCAACGGCGTGCCGTTCGGCGAAGTGATCGCGAAGGCGTACCTCGCGCGCGTGCAGCTGTGGTCCGACGGTTTCTACGCGACGCCGAAGCTGTACTGGGATCAGTCGAAGCTGCAGGGCCGGCCGTTCTACTACTACTCGTATGGCGCGGCCGTGTCGGAAGTCGTGATCGATACGCTGACGGGCGAGATGCGCACGCTGCGCGTCGATGCGCTGCACGACGTCGGCGCGTCGCTGAACCCGGCGCTCGACATCGGCCAGGTCGAAGGCGCGTTCATCCAGGGGATGGGCTGGCTCACGACCGAGGAGCTGTGGTGGAACAAGGGCGGCAAGCTGATGACGCATGCGCCGTCGACGTACAAGATCCCGACGGTGAACGACACGCCGCCGGAATTCAACGTTCGGCTGTTCAAGAACCGCAACGTCGAGGACAGCATCCACCGCTCGAAGGCCGTCGGCGAGCCGCCGCTGCTGCTACCGTTCTCGGTGTTCTTCGCGGTGCGCGATGCAGTGGCCGCGGTCGGCGACTACAAGGTGAACCCGCCGCTCGACGCGCCGGCGACCGGCGAGTCGATCCTGCGTGCGGTCAGCGCGGTGCGTGCGGCACGCGCCGGTCAGGCAGGCTGAGATGAAACGCCTCCCACGCTCACCTCGTTCACGGTCCCCCGTGGGGGCGGTCAGCCTCCTTGGGGAAGCCCGGCGGAGACCGACATGAACGGCCCCGCACGCTCGCTCCGCACCGCGTCGACCCCGGCATTCGCGCCGGGCACCGGCCAGCGCAACCGGGCGACCGGCACGCCGGCGCCGATGCACATCGTGCTGTTCGGCGCGGGGCACGTCGGTCACGCGCTCGTCACGCTGCTCGGCGCGCTGCCGTGCGTCGTGCAGTGGGTCGACACGCGCGACGAGCTGTTCCCGGACGAATGTCCGCCGAACGTGCAGCCGGAGCCGACCGACACGCCGGAGGCCGTGGTCGACGCGGCGCCGCCCGGCGCGTACTTCCTCGTGATGACGCACAACCACGCGCTCGACTTCTCGCTCGCCGCGCAGATCATGCGGCGGCGCGACTACGCGTATTTCGGGATGATCGGCTCGCGCACCAAGCGCGTGAAGTTCGAGCGCCGGCTTGCCGCGCGCGGCGTTGATCCGGCGCGGCTCGTGGAGATGGTGTGCCCGATCGGCGTCGCGGGCATCGTCGACAAGGCGCCGGGCGCGATCGCGGTGGCCGTGTGCGCGGAGCTGCTGCAGGCGCGCTCGGGCATGCCGGTGGCCGACGCGAAGGCGGCCGCATCGGGGCGTGCGCGCGACGACGTGTCCTGCGCGCGGTAGCGCCGCGCGGCCAACGCAGGGCCGCGCGATTTTGCCTACACTGCACGACGACGCGCGGCATCGGGCCGCGCCTTACCGTGCACGTGCCATGTCCGATCATCAGGTTTATCTCGACGCGCTCGATGCGAGCCTCGTCGCCATCGAGCGCTGGCTGTCCGGCGTCGATACCGCACCCGAGGCGCTCGATGCGCTGCTCGCCGCGTTTTCCGCCGAATTCACGATGATCCTGACCGACGGTCGCGTCGTCGATCATGACGGTACGCGCGCGCTGTTCGTGAAGCTCGCCGGCGCGAAGCCGGGGCTGCGCATCACGCTGTCGGACACCCGCGTGCTCGCGGCCGACGCATCGCATGTGACGCTCACCTATCTCGAAGCGCAGCACGCGGCGTCGGGCGAACTGCCCGCGCGCCGTGCAACCGCCGTGTTCGAGCGCGACGCGGCGGGCGTCGTGCGCTGGGCCCACCTGCAGGAAACCTTCTGCACGGCCTGAGCTTGAGCGGCTGCGCGCCGTTTCGTGCCGCGGCTCAGCGCTTGCGGCTGCGGGGAACCGTCAGCTCGTCGGACACGCTCTGCATCAGCGCGCACAGCCACGCGATGTCGGTCGGGCGGTCGGGCTGCGGATGCGTGAGCAGGTAGCTCTTGATGCGTGGGAACGGCACGGGCGGCGTGACGACCACGAGCGGCAGCAACTGCGCATAGTGCGTCGCGAAGCGGCGCGTCGTCGTGAAGATCAGGTCCGATTGCAGCAGCACCTGCGGCACGATTCCGAAGTAGGGCAGCGTCGTCACGATGCGCCGCGTAAGGCGCGCGCGTGTCAGGCCGATCTCGATCGCGTTGCGCTTGTCGCCGGTGTACGGCGTCGGCGCGACGTGCGCGGCCGACGCGTACGCTTCGCGCGTGAGCGGCTCGCGTGCGAGCGGGTGCGCATCGCGCATCAGGCACACGATCGTGTCGGAGAACAGGTCCTGGCGCGCGAACTGCGGGTCGGGCTTCGGCCAGTTGCCGATCACGAGATCGAGCGCGCCCGATTCGAGCGCGCCCGCGTGATCGAGTGCGGGATTCAGCGAATCGATTTCCAGATGGGCATGCGGCGCCGCGTCGCGAAAGCGCTCGATCAGCGTCGGCATGAAGAAATCGTTCAGGTAATCGGGGGCGGCGACACGGAACGTGCGCCGCGCGGACGATGGATCGAAATCGCCGTGCGGCGTCGCGATGAAGTCGACCTCGCGCAGCGCACGCTGCGCGGCCTCGAGCAGCGACGCGCCGTATTCGGTCGGCACCATCCCGGATTTGCCGCGCACGAGGATCGGGTCGTTCAGCGTCTCGCGCAGCTTGCGCAGCGCGGTGCTGATCGCGGGCTGGGTCTGGTTCAGCCGCAGCGCGGCCTGCGTGACGCTGCGCTCGAGTAGCAGCGTGCGCAACACGCGCACGAGCCAGATATCGAGCGAGGCGGTACGGTCGTCTTCTTCCATCGTAGGGGGTGATTCGGCGGAAGCGTAACCTTACCGCAGCCGCGCGTTGGCGTGCGTGATACCGGCCATCACACACGGCCCTTCGGCAGCGCGCTGATTCGCTTGACCTCGCGCGATTCGAGCCAGTTCGGCGTGCGCGCGCAGTACAGCACCATCGGCAGCGCGTCCTCGCCCCAGAACAGCTGCTGGTTCATCCAGAACGTCGGCACGCCGAACACGCCGAGCGCGATCGCGTCGGCGTTGTTGCGGGCCAGTTGCGCGGTGGTCTCCTCGAACTCGATCAGCTCGTCGCCGTGGCCGACGCCGACGCGCTCGCACAGTGCCGCGAAGCCTTCCGGCGTCGACGGGTCGTTGCCGTCGTGCCAGATGAAGCGGAACATTTCCAGCACGGTCGCGATGTCGGCGCGCAGCGCGATCGCGAGGCGCAACACCTTGTCGGAATCGAACGGATGGGCGGGCGGCATCTTGAAGCGGATGCCGAGCTGTTCGGCGCGAAACAGTGCGTGACGGTACGTGAACACGCGCTTGGCGGGCACGTCCGCGCTCGGGCGTTGCCCCCAGTGGCGCTGCAGGTGGGGCAGCGACACCGCGACGGGCTCGAACGGCACGTCCGGCCATTTGTCGAGCTGTTCGAGGAGCAGGTAGGAGAACGGCGACACGAAGTCGTAGAACCAGGCGGGTTGGGCGGTATCGAGGCCGGTTGTCATGGCGATCTCCAGAAGGTGGGGCGTGCGGCGCCTGGCGGCGGCCTCCATGTTACGCGGCGGCGCGCGCATGCAGCAATGATCGCGGATCGTCCGCTCACGCGGAACCGGGAGTCGCCCGAGGGGGCGTGCCGGCCGGCGGCGCGGCCTCGGCACGTGCCTGCGGCGGGCCGCCGGCGCCCGGCGGGCCGGCCGGCGTGTCCTGGTCGTGCGCGGTGAGCCGTTCGCGCACGAAGCCGATGTGCTCGCGCAGCACGTAGAACTGCCCGGCATAAGCCAGCGGCATCTTCATCCGGTTGACGGCTTCCTCGATGTCGTCGAGCTCGTCGAGCAACTGCACGCGCTCCTCGGCCGTGTGCTCGCCGAGCGCGCGGCGCTCGAGCGCGATCAGCGCGCCGTACCAGCGGTAGATGCGCGAGCGCACGCGCCAGCCGTACAGCGACGGCACGAGCCGCAGCCCGGGGATCAGCACGACGATCAGCGGCACGACCACGACGAGCAGCCGGTCGACGAGGCTCGCGACCCAGAACGGCAGCCGCCGGTACAGGAAGGTCTTGCCTGACTTGTAGTAGCGCGCGGCGTCGTCGGAGAGCGGGAACCCGCGCGTGACGGGCGACGGGAATTCGCCCGCGTGCTGCAGGATCGTCGCGTGGCCGTGCACCTCGCGCGCGGCCTCGATCAGCAGGTCGGACAACGCGGGGTGCAGCGAGTCGCGCGCGACGAGTTCGATGGTCGGCGCGACCGTGTGGATGTCGGCGGGCGGCAAGTTCCGGCCGAGATCGTAGACCCCCATCGGCAGCGTGATCGCGGTCAGGTACGGAAAGCGCCGCGCGTACGCCTCGGCCTGCGTGAACGAATACACGTGCACGCCCGGCGCGCGGAACAGTTTCGCCATCACCGGGATCTGCGTCGAGTCGCCGGACAGGAACGCCGCGTCGATCTTGCCGTCGAGCAGCGCGGTGGCCGCGTCCTCGCCGGCGGTCGGCAGCAGCTCGGTCGAGCCGCCCGGCACGATGCCGTTCATCTTCAGCAGCGCGAGGCTCAGCTCGCGCGCGCCGCTGCCTTCCGCGCCGAGCGCGAGCCGCTTGCCCTTGAAGTCGGACAGGCGCGCGACGACCGGGCCGCGATACATGATCGCGAGCGGCACGTAGCCGATGCTGCCGAGCGACACGAGGTGTTCGTCGCGCTCCTTCGGGCCGATGCCGCTCTGCACGAAGCCGACGTCGACCGGCGCGTTCGGGTTCGACAGCCGCGCGAGGTTCTGGGCGGACCCCTCGGATGACTGGACGTCGAGCGTGACGCCGTTCTTCGCGAGGATCGTCTTGTATTTCTGCGCGGCGTTCCAGTACGTGCTGCCGGGCGGCCCGGACGAGATCACGAGCGTGGACGGCGGTGCCGGCTGGATCAGCTTGACCGCGAGCCAGACGGCCGCGCCGGCGAGCAGCACGGTGGGGCCGATCGACAGCGCGAGGTCGCGCCACGACACCGCGACGAAGCGGGCGAGGATGCGGCGAGGCGGGCGAGGGCGGGCTGGCTTCATGGGGGCGGCGGATGACGCTGGCGTGACGTATCGGTGACGATCGGACGGTTGTCATGGACGACGCCGATGCTCGCGGCGATGGTACCCGGTTTCACCGGGCGTGCGCGAGTGGGGCGGCCTGGCGCGGCCCGGCGGCGACAATGGCGGGCGCCCCCGCGTCAAAAGCTTTGCGCTTCCGCGGGCGCTGGATTACATTGTGCGACGCAGCCGCGCCCGATTTGCGCGCGACCCGGCACCCAATGAGACCGGGCGCGTTCGGCCGGCGGCTGTCCGGCCCGGCCGGCCCGCTTTCGCGTGCGCCTGCCGCCAGCCCGTCTCGCCTCTCTCGTATCGCCGTGGAAAACACCGGCTGTCCCGCCCGTTCGCGCGCGGGCCGGCTGTTTTTGGGGGTAATCGGCCGTACTGTGCACGGCCGTTCCGGAGTGATAAGGAGATAGCATGAAGTCGATCGTGTTGAGAGCGTTGGGCGTCGCCGCCGTGGCGGCCTGTCTGTCGGGCAGCGTGTATGCGCAGTCGAGCGACGCAGCGGCGACGGAAGCGCCCGCGGCCGCGACCAGCGCGCCGAAGGCCGCCGCGAAGACCGCGAAGAAGGCGAACCGCAAGCTTGGCTACGCGGTGCGCAAGGCCATTACGAAGGCGGGCGGCATCGACGTGGCGAACATCGTCGTGCGCTCGAAGGGCGGCGCGATCACGCTGGAGGGCACGGTGCCCGACCAGGCCCAGATCGACAAGGCGGAAGAGGCGGCGAAGGGCGTGAGCGGCGTGACGTCGGTGTCGAACAAGCTGACGGTTCAGCAGCAGTAACGCCGGGCAGCGGCGCGTGAGCGCCGCATGCGCCCGTTTTCAGGCGGGCCCCGGCATGCCGGGGCCCGTTTGCGCTTGAGAGGTCGCAAGCCGCATGAAGCGGCGGCGGACCGATAACGATATCGAGAGGGCGGCGATGACGAAGCTCGGGTGGGGCAGGCGGGTGGTGTGGGGCGCGGCGCTGGCCGCGGTCGCGATACTCGGCGCCTGTAACGGCGACGAGTCGGCCGAGCGCAACCGGTTGCCCGGTTTCGTGTCCGGCAACGTGCGCACGACGGCCTATGACGGCGCGAGCGACGACCTGCTGACGGCGGGCCTCGGCAAGACGGGCCTCGGCTCGGCGAGCGCCCCCGGCTTTGCGAATGCCGCCCGGCCGACGAGCGCCGAGCTGCGCCGTCTCGCGATCTGGTCGAACTACCGCGCAATCGTCGACATGAGCGCCAACGGCGGCTACGGCCGCTTCTGGGGGCCGAACGTCGACCTCGACGGCAACGACACGCTCGGCGAAGGCAAGATTCCCGGCACCGAATATCTCGCGTACGCCGACGACGGCAGCGGCAGCAAGAACGTCACGCTGCTCGTGCAGGTGCCTGCCAGCTTCAATCCCGCGCAGCCGTGCATCGTCACCGCGACGTCGTCGGGCTCGCGCGGCGTGTACGGCGCGATTTCCGCGGCCGGCGAATGGGCGCTCAAGCGCGGCTGCGCGGTCGCCTACAACGACAAGGGCGGCGGCAACGGCGCGCACGAGCTGATGTCGGACACCATCACGCTGATCGACGGCACGCTCGCCAACGCGGTGCTGGCCGGCACCGCGAGCCTGTTCACCGCGAACGTCACCAGCGGCGATCTCGCCTCGTTCAATTCCCGCTTCCCGAACCGCTATGCGTTCAAGCACGCGCATTCGCAGCAGAATCCCGAGCAGGACTGGGGGCGCGTGACACTGCAGTCGGTCGAGTTCGCGTACTGGGCGCTCAACGAGCAGTTCGGACCGCCGATCGACGGCTCGCATCACGGCGTGCGCTATCGCGCGGGCGACATCACGACGATCGCCGCGTCGGTCAGCAACGGCGGTGGCGCGTCGCTCGCGGCGGCCGAACAGGACAACCGCGGCTGGATCACCGCGGTCGTGGTCGGCGAGCCGCAGATCAACGTGCGGATGGCGCCGAACGCCATCGTGCGCTCGGGCGGCCAGCCCGTGCCGTCGTTCGGCCGGCCGCTGGCCGACTACGCGACGCTCGCGAACCTGCTGGAGCCATGCGCGGCCGCGTCGGCGTCGCTTGCCGACGCGCCGTACCTGAGCGCGCTGCCGGCGGCGACCACGCAATCGATCCGCACCCAGCGCTGCGCGACGCTCGCCGCGGCCGGGCTCGTGTCGGGCGCCGATACGCAAAGCCAGGCCGCCGACGCGCTCGCGCAGCTCCACGCGGCCGGCTACCTCGCCGATTCCGACCTGCTGCAGGCGCCGATGTGGGATTCACAGGCGATTCCGGCGATCGCGGTCACGTATGCGAACGCGTACACGCGCTCGCGCGTCACCGACAACCTGTGCAATTTCAGCTTCGCGACGACGAACCCGGCGACGGGCGCCGTCGTCGCGCCCGCCACGTCGCCGATGCCGGCCGTGTTCGGCGTCGGCAACGGCGTGCCGCCGACGGCCGGCATCAACCTCGTGTTCAACACGGGCGCGGGCGTCGATCACCGGCTCGCGACGCCCGATGCAAGCTTCGCGGGCGCGCTGTGCCTGCGCCAGCTCTGGACAAACGGGATGCTCGGCATGCCCGCGAACGTCGACGCGGTGCGCGTGAACGCGAACCTGCAGGGCAAGCCGGCGATCATCGTGCAGGGCCGCAGCGACGCGCTCGTGCCCGTGAACCACGCGTCGCGCGCGTACGTCGCGCAGAACGGCATCAGCGAAGGCGGGCGCAGCCAGCTCGTGTTCTACGAGGTGACGAACGGCCAGCACTTCGACGCGTTTGCCGGTGCCGGGCTTCGACACGCGCTTCGTGCCGGTTCATTACTACAACCTGCAGGCGCTGAACCTGATGTGGAAGCACCTGAAGAACGGCGCGCCGCTGCCGCCGTCGCAGGTGATCCGCACGGTGCCGCGCGGCGGCACGCCGGGCGCCGCGCCCGCGCTGACGAGCGCGAACCTGCCGCCGATCTCGGCCGCGCCGGGCGCGAACGCGATCACGGTCGGCGCCGGCGCGATCGACGTGCCGCTCTGACGGCGAGCGTCGTACCGCCCTCGCGAAGCCGGACAGTCGTCCGGCTTTTTCTTTTGGGGGCTCTGGAATCGGTCCCGAACTGCCTTTTATCGGAATGGCGAGCACCGTAACAAATTATTACTTTACGGCGATAAATCGGGACCCTAATATGCGCCGGTATTTTCACTTAATTTAATAAATTCCAGATACGAGAATATTCCTTTCCGTTTAGTTAATCGATCCTTTCGATTTTATTAAATCGGCTCGAGTCGCGATTGATCGTCGCTTTGCGATTAATCGACCTCTCGCCGAGGGGGATTGTTCGTCTGTTCGAAGCGAGGCGCCCTTGTTGAGGCTGGCCTGGTGAGGCATGCTTTTGCCGTCGATTTTGTGCGGATGCAAATGCGCTGAATGAATATGTATTGCTGCGGATTATCGAATTGTCGTTCGCAATGGAATTGATTTCATTGTGCGGTCGCAAAAAAATATGGGTGGGGTAAATCATGCCGGTCGGTAAGCCTTCGACATGAAATGTCTCTACAATCATGGTTCGAACTGGACGGGACGAGCAACGAAGCTGATGGCATTGAAAGCGCTGGAACTGACGCAGGAAGAACGTACAAAGCTTGAAGCGATGGCGAGAAGCCGTCGTGATTGGCGAATACGAGACCGGTCGCGGACGATTCTGATGTTCAGCGACGGCGTGCGAGCGAAAGAGATCGCCAGACGACAGGAACTGACGTTGGAGGCGGTGTATGAG
>NZ_NKFM01000026.1:0-60749 GCF_002223085.1 Burkholderia sp. HI2714
ATGGCACAACAGCAGCAGCCCAAAAAGGTCAGCCTGAAAAACATTCGCAACCTCGCCGCATGGGACACCGCTATGCGCGAGTCCGTTCTGGGCCTTGCCTGACAAGGGCCTTCATGCGGAAGCCCTGGGCGGGTGTCACGTTGAACTTGCCACGCGCTTGATTTTGTTGCTATAATCGCCGGTTTCTGGGCTCGTACATGCACGGCAACTGCCGTTTTCATGTCCCTGCCTCGGTTAAAATCACCGTTTTTTTATGCGCCCCTGGGCAATCGTTCTCAGGGGACGGATCGAAAAGCAGCGCTTGGCCGTCAGGCTCCAAGCTCTGGAAACAGGACAGGATAAGGAACCGTCATGGCTAACTCCGCACAAGCACGCAAGCGCGCCCGCCAGGCCGCGAAGGCAAACTCGCACAACTCGGCGCTGCGCTCGAAATTCCGTACCGCGATCAAGTCGGTTCGCAAGGCTGTTGAAGCCGGCGACCAGGCAAAGGCTGCCGAGCTGTTCAAGGCTGCCGTGAAGACGATCGACACGATCGCCGACAAGAAGATCGTTCACAAGAACAAGGCCGCTCGCAGCAAGAGCCGCCTGGCCGCAGCCGTCAAGGGTCTGCAGGCAGCAGCGTAAATCCGGTGCGCCCGCTCACGCGGGCGTTCCTGTTTCCTGCGATCGCAAAAAAGCCCGCCTAGGCGGGCTTTTTTGTCGCCTGTCGCCGGCGCATCCTGCCAGCCGACGACGGTTGCCACGAGGGCGGGCGCGGCAAGCGCCCTCGCCCGCACCGGCATCACTTCTTCGCGCCGTAGTCCGGCAGTTCGCACGCCTCGGTCACGACGAGGTTGTTGTCCTTCGCGAAATTCAGCACGAAATCGAACGCCATCGGCTCGACATCGCGCAGCCGGGAATCGAGGATCACGCATTTCAGGTCGCCGAGCATCGTCGGACGCACGTAGAGCGAATACTTGAGGCGCGCGTTCGGCCCGCTCGCCCCCGGCCCGAAGCAGGCCATCACACCGGCCAGACGTTCCGACCAGTCGCTCGGGCGAAACTTTTTCCCGTCTTTCGTGATGCCCTGGATGAAGAATTCGGTCGGAGGGGTTTCAGCCATGTGGTTACCCAAGTGACGGCCCGGCGATGTCCAGGCAACGGCGCCTGGATACGCGAACACAAAGCTGAAACGGACGGCGGCACAAGCAGTCCGATATCCCGAAAACGGGACGTCGGTGCGCGCCACCGGCGGACTGCACCGGATTTGTGCAGCGCACGGCTTGTGTCCGGCAGAGCGCGAAAAGGCTTGCCTGCCGGGCTGGAGAAAACTTTTGGATTATACCGCAGCGCGCCATCGCGCGCCGTCCCGACACCCCTCCTCCTGCGTCGCCTGCCGCGCGCGGCGATCGAGCCCCGGCTCTTTCCGCGGCTCGTCAAAGCACAGAAAATCCTTTATGCTGCTTTGAGTTATCCACACCCGACGGCGGCGCCGTCCGGCCTTGCTGCCGGGTGCAACCCGCCGTATTTCGCTTCATGACCGCCAAAACCATTCGTCACTACCTGCAGTTCAAGGATTTCTCGCTGGAAGACTACGAGTACGTGCTCGAACGCACGGGTATCCTGAAGCGCAAGTTCAAGAACTACGAGACCTATCACCCGCTGCACGACCGCACGCTCGCGATGATCTTCGAGAAGAGCTCGACGCGCACGCGCCTGTCGTTCGAAGCCGGGATCTTCCAGCTCGGCGGCCACGCCGTCTTCATGAGCACGCGCGACACGCAGCTCGGCCGCGGCGAACCCGTCGAGGATTCCGCTCAGGTCATCTCGCGGATGGTCGACATCATCATGATCCGCACGTTCGAGCAGGACGTCATCAAGCGCTTCGCGGACAATTCCCGCGTGCCGGTGATCAACGGCCTGACGAACGAGTACCACCCGTGCCAGGTGCTCGCCGACATCTTCACGTATTACGAGCACCGCGGCCCGATCGCCGGCAAGACCGTCGCGTGGGTCGGCGATGCGAACAACATGCTCTACACGTGGATCGAAGCCGCGCAGATCCTCGGCTTCAAGCTGCGCCTGTCCACGCCGCCCGGCTACGCGCTCGACATGAAGCTCGTATCGCCCGACAGCGCGCCGTTCTACGAAGTGTTCGACGATCCGAACGAAGCGTGCAAGGGCGCCGATCTCGTCACCACCGACGTATGGACGAGCATGGGCTTCGAGGCCGAGAACGAGGCCCGCAAGCAGGCGTTCGCCGACTGGTGTGTCGACGAGGAAATGATGGGCCACGCGAACCCGGACGCCCTCTTCATGCACTGCCTGCCCGCGCACCGCGGCGAGGAAGTGACGGCCGGCGTGATCGACGGCCCGCAGAGCGTCGTGTGGGACGAAGCGGAAAACCGCCTGCACGTGCAGAAGGCACTGATGGAGTTCCTGCTGCTCGGCCGCCTCAAGCACTGACGCGCCGGCAACTCACCATCCATGAAAAAAGCGCCGATCGTCGATCGGCGCTTTTTGTTTGGGCGCGAGACAAGCTGCGCCAAACCCGCGTTACAGACAGACCGGTTCGGGCTCGAGTTCGACGCCGAAACGTGCGCGTACGTCGGCCTGGATCGCCTGCGCCAGCGCAAGCACGTCGGCACCGGTCGCGCCGCCGCGATTGACGAGCACGAGCGCCTGGCGGTCGTGCACGGCCGCCGCGCCCAGCGCGCGCCCCTTCCAGCCGCAGCGGTCGATCAGCCAGCCGGCCGCGAGCTTGACCTGCCCGTCCGGCTGCGGATACGACACGACTTCCGGCGCGCGGGCGCGCAGCGCATCGAACTGCGCGGCATCGATCACCGGATTCTTGAAGAAACTGCCCGCGTTGCCGAGGACGAGCGGATCGGGCAGCTTCGCGCGGCGGATCGCGACGACCGCGTCGAACACGTCGCGCGCCGTGGCCGCGTCGGCTGCAATGCCACGTGCGTCGAGCTCGCGTGTGACGTCCGCGTAGCCGAGCCGCGGCGCCCATTGCTTCGGCAACCGGAACGTCACCGACACGATCGCGAACCGGCCGCGCCCTTCCCGCTTGAAGAAGCTGTCGCGATAGCCGAACGCGCAGCGCGCGGCGTCGAAATGCTCGCTGCGCCCCGTCGCCAGCTCGACCGCGACCAGCGAGTCGAAATACGCCTTCATCTCGAGGCCGTATGCGCCGATGTTCTGGATGGGCGCGGCGCCGACCGTGCCGGGAATCAGCGCGAGGTTCTCGAGGCCCGCCATCCCGTGCTCGAGCGTCCACGCGACGAATGCGTGCCAGTTCTCGCCGCCGCCGGCCTCGACGTACCACGCGTCGTCGTCCTCGCGCACGACGCGGCGCCCCGCGATCTCGTCGAGCAGCACGACGCCGTCGAAGTCGCGCGTGAACACGACGTTGCTGCCGCCGCCGAGCACGAGCTGCGGCAGGTTCGCGACGCGCGGGTCGCGATGGAGCGCCTCGAACTGCGACGCGTGCGTAATGCGCGCGGCAAAGCGCGCGGTCGCGGCGATGCCGAACGTGTTGTGCGCGGCGAGCGGATGGTCGGGAAGCAGCGACAGGGTGGAATCGTCAGGAGGCATCGGCATTCGCGGTCACGTCCGCCCGGTCGGCGCATGGCCGGCCTTGGGCAAACGGAGGGGCATCGGTAAAATGGCAAACAGTCCGCAATTATAGCGAGTGCCCGCGCGCGAGCCGGGTGCCCGCATCTCAAGGGAGGAATGCCATGCCATCGTTCGACGTCGTTTCCGAAGCGAACATGATCGAAGTGAAGAACGCCATCGAGCAGTCGAACAAGGAAATTTCGACGCGCTTCGACTTCAAGGGCTCCGACGCGCGCGTCGAGCAGAAGGAACGCGAGCTGACGCTGTTCGCCGATGACGATTTCAAGCTGGGCCAGGTCAAGGACGTGCTGATCGGCAAGCTGGCGAAGCGCAACGTCGACGTGCGCTTCCTCGACTACGGCAAGGTCGAGAAGATCGGCGGCGACAAGGTCAAGCAGATCGTCACCGTGAAGAAAGGCGTGACCGGCGATCTCGCGAAGAAGATCGTGCGCCTCGTGAAGGACAGCAAGATCAAGGTGCAGGCGAGCATCCAGGGCGACGCCGTGCGCGTGAACGGCACGAAGCGCGACGACCTGCAGAGCGTGATCGCGATGCTGCGCAAGGACGTGACCGACACGCCGCTCGACTTCAACAACTTCCGCGACTGATCGCCGGGCGATCCGTCACGTCATCCCGCCGGGCCCCGCACACGCGGCGCGCCCGGCTGCGGCCAAGCGCCGCGCTTCCTCAGGCTTTCCCGCCGTCCTGCGCGCCGCCATCCGCGGCCGCCTTCTTCTTGTCGCCGATCCGGCTTTCCTGCCCCGCCAGCAGCTTCGAAATGTTGCCGCGGTGGCGCCACACGAGCAGCACGCTCATCGCGAGCACGGCCCACGCGACCGGGTTGTGGCCCGTGCCGAACAGGAACACGTCGAACACCGGCGCGAACACGGCCGCCACCAACGCCGCGAGCGACGAATAGCGGAAGAAGAACGCGACGATCAGCCAGGTCAGCGCGGTCGCGAGCCCGAGCACCGGGTGCACCGCGAGCAGTACACCGGCCGCGGTCGCGACGCCCTTGCCGCCCTGGAAGCGGAAGAACACCGGATACAGGTGGCCGAGGAACACGGCGATCGCGACCCATGCGACCGCGACGTCGGGCAGGCCGAAGCGCCGGGCGAGCCAGACGGCAATCCAGCCCTTGAATGCATCCCCGACGAGCGTCAGGATCGCGGCCTTCTTGTTGCCGCTGCGCAGCACGTTGGTCGCGCCGGGATTCTTCGACCCGTACGAACGCGGGTCGGCCAGGCCCATCGCGCCACTGACGACGACGGCGAATGACACCGAACCGATCAGGTAGGCAACGAGGGCGGCGAGCAGGATCTGCATGCGGAGGACTCTTCTTTCAACGTATCGGTAAAGGGACGGCTGCGCGCGGCACGCCGAAACGGCGCCCATTCTACCGAACGCGCGCGGCCTGCCACGAAGGTGAAACCCTCAGTCGGCACTGGCGCACTGCACGGGCTGCGCGCCGAGCAGCGACGTGAGCACGGCCGGCGCGAGGCTGACGAGGTAGCCGCGACGCCCGCCGTTCAGGTAGATCGTCGGCAGCTCGAGGATCGTCGCCTCGACGTAGACGGGCATCGTCTTGCGCGTGCCGAACGGCGACGTGCCGCCGACGAGATAGCCCGAATGGCGGTTCGCGACCTCGGGCTTGCACGGCTCGACGCGCTTCGCGCCGATCTGCCGCGCGAGGTTCTTCGTCGACACGGTGCGGTCGCCGTGCATCAGCACGATCAGCGGCTTCGCGTGCTCGTCTTCCATCACGAGCGTCTTCACGACGCTGTGCTCGTCGACGCCGAGCTGGCGGGCCGATTCGCCGGTGCCGCCGTGCTCGACGTAGTCGTACGGATGCTCGCCGAACGCAACGCCGTGGCGGCGCAGCAACTGGGTCGCGGGGGTTTCGGACACATGCCTGGATTTGCTCATGGCGGCATTTTAATGGTGAACGACCGGCGCGCGCGATAACGCCCTCGCGCCGGCCCGGCGGTATACTCGCGGCCCGTTTTTTCGCCGGGCGGCCTGCTGCGGCGCCGCAACGATTCCGTCCATCATCATTGCGGACATCGCGAAGCGCTATTGCCCGAATGGCCGATTGTGGCGCGCGCGCCGTCATGGCACGATCGTTCGCCAACCTCGTCAGCCGCCGCCCGCCCTTTTTCTGGAGACGCCATGCTCTCGTCCCTCCGTTCTTCCGAGCCGCTCGACGTCGACGCACTGCTCGCCGCGCTGCCTCGCCGCATCGCCGACGTGCCCGCACGGTGGGCCGCGCAGGCGCCCGCGCATCCGGCGCTGATCGAGGACGCGCGCCGCCTGTCGTACGGCGACCTGTCGCAGGCCGTCGATGCGGCAGCCGCGCTGCTTGCCAACCTCGGCGTGCAAGGCGGCGACCGCGTGATGATCGTCGCCGAAAACTGCGTCGCGCAAATCGTGCTGCTGTTCGCAGTCGCCCGCCTCGACGCGTGGGCACTCGTGTCGAACGCGCGGTTGTCCGCCGGTGAGCTCGACGCGATCGCCGCGCATGCGCGGCCGAAGCTGATCGCGTTCACCACCGACGCATCGCCCGACGCGCGCACGCATGCCGCGCGGTACGCCGCAACGCCCGCCGGCGCACTGCCGGTCGACGTCGGCGCATGGTCGTACCACGTCGACGCGAGCGCGCCGGGCGAACCGGTCGCCGCCGACGGTGCCGCGCAATGCGCGGCGCTGATCTACACGACCGGCACGACCGGCACGCCGAAAGGCGTGATGCTGTCGCATCGCAACCTGCTGTTCATCGCGGCGACCTCGAGCACGCTGCGCCGCGTGTCGCCCGACGACGTCGTCTACACGGTGCTGCCCGTGTCGCACGTGTACGGGCTCGCGTCGGTCTGCCTCGGCAGCCTGTACGCGGGCGCGACGCTGCGGCTCGCGCCGCGCTTCTCGCCGGAAGCCGTGCGCGTCGCGCTCGCCGACGAAGGCGTCACGATCTTCCAGGGCGTACCCGCGATGCACGCCAAGCTGCTCGAACACCTGCACACGCACGGTCACGCGTGGCGCGCACCGCGCCTGCGCTTCGCGTATTCGGGCGGCTCGCCGCTCGACGCGAACCTGAAGGCGCGTGTCGAGCGCCTGTACGGCGTGCCGCTGCACAACGGCTACGGGATGACCGAAAGCAGCCCGACGATCACGCAGACGCCGCTCGACGCGCCGCGCACCGACAGCTCGGTCGGCGTGCCGATTCCCGGCGTGGAGATGCGGATCGTCGCGCCGGACGGCACCGACGTGCCGCCGGGTGAAGTCGGCGAGATCCGCGTGCGAGGGCCGAACGTGATGCTCGGCTACTACCGCAACGCGGACGCCACGCACGCGGCCGTGTCGCCGGACGGCTGGCTGAGCACCGGCGACCTCGCGCGGCAGGAGGCGGACGGCGCGGTAACGATCGCGGGCCGGAGCAAGGAGCTGATCATCCGGTCGGGCTTCAACGTCTATCCGGTCGAAGTCGAGCAGGTACTGAACGCGCATCCGGACGTCGTGCAGGCGGCCGTCATCGGCCGCGCGGTCGAAGGCAACGAGGAAGTGCTCGCGTTCGTCGAGCTCGTGCCCGGCGCGACGGCAGACGAAGCGGCATTGCACGCATGGTGTGCGGAGCGGCTCGCGCCTTACAAGCGCCCCGCGCACCTCCGCGTGCTCGACGCGCTGCCGGCCGCGTCGACGGGCAAGGTGCTGAAGCACAAGTTGCGCGAGCTGGTCTGAATTGGGCAGGCCGTCGCACGTGGCGCGGGCGGCGCCGCGCCGGATGCGCTAACCGCGCGGATGGTGTTGCGCGTGCAGCGTCTTCAAGCGCTCGCGTGCAACGTGCGTATAGATCTGCGTGGTCGAGATATCGCTGTGGCCGAGCAGCAGCTGCACGACGCGCAGGTCGGCGCCATGGTTCAGCAAGTGCGTCGCGAACGCGTGCCGCAGCGTGTGCGGCGACAGGTGCGCGCGCACGTCCGCGTGCTGCGCGTGGCGCTTGATGATGTTCCAGAACTGCTGGCGCGTCATCCCGTCGCCGCGCGCGGTCACGAACAGCGCGTCGGCCGCGCGCGCACCGAGCAGCGCCGGCCGCGCCTCGCGCAGGTAGCGCTCGATCCACCCTTGCGCGACTTCGCCGAACGGCACGAGCCGCTCCTTCGAGCCCTTGCCCATCACGCGCACGACGCCCTCGTTGAGCCCGACCTCGACGGTCTTCAGCATCACGAGCTCGCTCACGCGCAGCCCGCTCGCATACATCAGCTCGAGCATCGTGCGATCGCGCAGGCCGAGCGGCGTGCCGACGTCGGGCGCACCGAGCAGCGCCTCGACCTGCGCCTCCGACAGCGTCGACGGAAACCGGGCGGCCTGTTTCGCGGACAGGATCCGCAGCGTCGGGTCGGCGCTCGCACGATGCTCGCGCACGGCCCAGCCGTAATAGCGCCGGAACACGGAAAGCCGCCGGTTCGACGACGTCGCCTTGCCGTCGCTGCGCGCGGCGATGTAGCCCGTCACCATCGCTTCGTCGACCGAATCGAGCGACGCGTCGTACGTCTCCGCCAGCCATTGTGAAAACAGCACCAGATCACGCCGATACGCATCGAGCGTGTTGCGCGCAAGCCCGTGCTCGAGCCACAGCGCATCGCAAAACACGTCGATCGACGCGCGGCTCGCGAGCAACGCGGGCGACATCTCGACGGCATCGCCGTCGACTTCGGGGGACATCAGCGATTCACTCATCAGTACGGCACGCCTTCGTGCGCCAGCAGCCAGCGCTTCACTTTCTGGTAATAACCGTTGTCGTCGTGGTTTGCGAAGCCGCCGAGGCCGCCCGCCGCGACGACGCGATGGCACGGGATCACGAGCGGGAAGTAGTTCGCGCCGCACGCCTGGCCGACCGCGCGCGGCGCGCTGCCGATCCGCTTCGCGACCTGCCCGTAGGTCAGCACCGTGCCGGGCGGAATATCGCTGATCACGTCCCACACGCGGTGCTGGAACGCGCTGCCGACTTCGGCGAGCGGCAGGTCGAAGCGCGCCGACGCACGCTCGAAATACCGTTCGATCTGCTTGACCGCGCGCTTCGCGAGCGGCGAATCCGGATCGACCGACTTCACCGATTCGGGCAGATAGACGATCTCGCGCACCACCGCGGCATCCGTGCGGATGCCGACCTTGCCGAACGGCGCGTCGATGACTGCATTGAACATGGCCCTCTCCTGACCGATGGATGCGCGCGGCACCCCCGCGCGCCGACGACACTTTACGCCGCCTTCACGCGGCACGCAGCGCCCATTCAACGTGCTCGCGCACGACCGGCGACGGATCGTCGGCCCGCGCGCGCAACGCGGCGACGATCGCATCGCGCGCCTGCGGCGTGAGCCGGCCCGCGTCCGCGCGCAGCGCATTGCCGAGCCCGACCGCGAGATTGCGCAGCCAGCTTTCGTAGCCGATGCGCCGGATCGCACTGCCCTGCATCCGCGTATCGAACGCGTCCGCGTCCCACGCAAACAGCTCGACGAGCGTCGCGCGATCGAGGCCGTGCCGCACGTCGAAATCGGCGACGGGCGCGGCCTGCGCGAACTTGTTCCACGGGCACACGAGCTGGCAGTCGTCGCAGCCGTACACGCGATTGCCGATCATCGGCCGCAGCGGCTCGGGGATACTGCCTTTCAGTTCGATCGTCAGGTACGAGATGCAGCGGCGCGCATCGACGCGGTACGGCTCGACGATCGCACCGGTCGGGCAGGCGTCGATGCAGCGGGTGCAACTGCCGCAGTGCGCGCCGGGTGTCTCGGGCGCGGTGTCGGGGGACGTGTGCGCGTCGGTCGGCAGCGGAACGTCGACGTAGATCTCGCCGAGGAAGAACAGCGAGCCCGCATCGCGCTGCAGCAGCAGCGTGTGCTTGCCGCGCCAGCCGACGCCGGCCTTCTGCGCGAGCTCGACCTCGAGCACGGGCGCCGAATCGGTGAACACGCGGTAGCCGAACGCGCCGATCTCCTGCTCGATGCGCTCGGCGAGCGTCTGCAGGCGGTTGCGCAGCACCTTGTGATAGTCGCGGCCGCGCGCGTAGATCGATACGACGGCCGCCTGCGGATCGTCGAGCCGGGCCCGTTCGCGTGCACGCCAGTCGTGCAGTACGAGCGCGCCCGGCTCGCTTTCAGCCGCGTCGGCGGCGAGCGTTTCGGCCGGTAAATAGGCGAGCCGGGCGGAGATCACGCGTCGCGTACCGGCCACAAGTTCGGCCGGACGCGCGCGTTTCATCCCATGTTTCGCCATATAATCCATTTCGCCGTGGTATCCGGCTTCCAGCCAGGCGGCGAGGCCTGCTTCGGCATCCGAGAGATCGGTATCGCTGATGCCGATCGCCCCGAAACCCAATTCGCGCCCCCACGCCCTGATGCGCGCGGCGAGCGCAGTCAACGCCGCATCGTCGAGCGCGCACGGTGCCGCGCCTTCGGCACGAGTCGAAGGTCTGTCGGATGCGGCGAGTTCCGGTAATCGGTTCATCGCACTATTTTACGAGAATGCCAGCCACGCCAAGCCATCCGCCTCACGACGCCATGCTGCCCGCCCCGCTCGCGGAGCGCGTGATCGCGCTCGCCGACGAAGCGGCGACCGAGGCCTTCGGCACCCGCTTCGCGCACGCGCTCGACGCGGCGCGCACCGAGCTCGCCCGCGCGCATGCGTTCGACGGGCTGCAGATCCAGCTGGTCGGCGATCTCGGCGCGGGCAAGACGTCCCTCGTGCGCGCGATCCTGCGCGGCCTCGGCCACACGGGGCGCGTGCGCAGCCCGACCTATACGCTCGTCGAGCCGTACGCGCTCGAACGCGACGATGGGGAACTCGAGGTCTATCACTTCGATCTGTATCGTTTCAACGATCCGGCCGAATGGTCCGACGCGGGCTTTCGCGAATATTTCAATTCCAGCGCGATCTGCCTCGTCGAATGGCCACAACAGGCAGGCACGCTGCTCGGCGTACCCGATCTGGTTTTCTCGCTCGACGTGGACGGCGACGGCCGCGCCCTCACCGTCCGGGCGTACAGCGCTTCAGGAAAGGCATGTCTCGAAAGATGTTGATCAAACCGTTCCGCTCGATCGAATCGGCGGCCACCGCGACGCACAACTGGCGGCGCCGCCAGATCCTGTGCGCGGGCGCGTCGACGCTGGTGCTCGGTCTCGTCGCACCGCGGCTCGCACGCGCGTCGTCGGTGCTCGGCGTGCGCGTGTGGCCCGCTCGCGATTACACGCGCGTCACGATCGAATCCGACCAGCCGCTGCAGAATAGCCAACAGCTGCTGCAGGGTCCCGACCGTCTCGTCGTCGACCTGACCGGCCTCGACCTCGACCAGGCGCTGCGCGACCTCGTGTCGAAGATCGCGCCGAACGATCCGCAAATCCAGTCGGTGCGTGTCGGCCAGTATCAGCCGCACGTCGTGCGGATGGTGTTCGACCTGAAAGGCTCGGTGAAGCCGCAGGTGTTCACGCTGCCGCCGGTCGGCACCTACAAGTACCGGCTCGTGTTCGACCTGTATCCGGCCGTCGCGCCCGATCCGCTGTCCGACCTGATCGCGCAGACGGAACGCAAGGAACAGGCGCTCAACGACAACGCGCGCGCGCAGCAGATGCAGCCGCCGTCCACGCTGGCCGGCCCCGGTACCCCGCCTCCCGGCGCGGGCGACAACAGCGATGCGTTCTTCCAGCGCTTCGCGCAGAACACGCCGGCCACGCCGCACACGCCGCCCGCCACGCCTTCGACGCCCGCGAAGCCGGCCGTCAAGCCGCCGCCCGTCATCGCACGCCGCGACGACAGCGACGACGATGGCGACACCTACAAGTTCACCGCGCCGAAATCCGGCAAGGGCAGCACCGTTCGCCTGCTGACGGTGGCGATCGATCCGGGCCACGGCGGCGAGGATCCGGGCGCGATCGGCGGCGGCGGCACGTACGAGAAGCATATCGCGCTCGACATCGCGAAGAAGCTGCGCGCGAAGATCGACAGCGCACCGAACATGCGCGCGATGATGACGCGCGACGCCGATTTCTTCGTGCCGCTGAACGTGCGCGTGCAGAAGGCGCGCCGCGTGGGCGCCGACCTGTTCGTGTCGATCCACGCCGATGCATTCACGACGCCGTCCGCACGCGGCTCGTCGGTGTTCGCGCTGTCCGACCACGGCGCGACGAGCGCCGCGGCGCGCTGGATGGCGAACAAGGAGAATTCGTCCGACCTGATCGGCGGCATCAACATCAAGACGGCGGACGCGGCCGTGAACCGCGCGCTGTTCGACATGTCGACGACCGCGCAGATCCGCGATTCGCTGCGCTACGGCAACTACGTGCTGAAGGAAGTCGGCGGCATCAACAAGCTGCACAAGGGCTCGGTCGAGCAGGCCGGGTTCGCGGTACTGAAGGCGCCCGACATTCCGTCGATCCTCGTTGAAACGGCCTTCATCAGCAACCCGGAAGAAGAGAGCCGGCTGAACGACGACGGCTATCGCGACCAGATGGCCGACGCGATCTTCCGCGGCATCAAGCGTTATTTCGCCGCGAATCCGCCGCTTGCGAAGAGCCGGATGGCCTGACGGCCGTACCCGGCCACCCCGCCCCGCCGCCGGCACGCAGTGCGTGCCGGCGCGTCACGACGCCGCGAAGCGGCGCATCAGTTTCCCGCCGAACACGTTCACCGCGAGCCCGCCCATCACGAGCGCGGTGCCGATCAGTTGCGTTTGCGTCAGATGCTCGTCGAGCAGCAGCGCCGACGACGCGAGGCCGACGATCGGCACCAGCAGCGAGAACTGCGCGACCTGCGCGGCCGGATAGCGCGACAACAGGCGGCTCCACAGCCCGTAGCCGAGCAGCGTCGCGACGAACGCGAGATAGACGACCGCGAAGATCGACGCACCGTTCAGCCCGGCGAGCGCGGTCGCGATCCGCTGCGGCCCTTCGAACCACAGCGACAGCAGGAAAAACGGCACGGGCGGCACGAGGCTAGCCCACACGACGAGCGACACGAGGTTCGCACGGCCGACCTTCTTCGTGACGATGTTGCCGAACGCCCACATCGCGGCCGAGCAGATCGTCAGCAGGAAGCCCGCGAGCGTCATCGCGCGGCCGCCCTGCGCCGCGATCACGACGAGCCCGCCCGCGGCGATCGCAAGGCCGAGCAGGTTCTGCATGCGCAGCCGCTCGCCGAGGAACAGCATCGCAAAGACGAGCGTGAAGAATGCCTGCGACTGCAGCACGAGCGACGCGAGGCCGGCCGGCATGCCGACGTACATGCCGGTGAACAGGAACACGAACTGGCCGAGCTGGATCGTCGCGCCGTACAGCACCAGCAGGCGCCACGGAATCTGCGGCCGGCGCACGAAGAACACCGCGGGCACGGCCGCGAGCGTGAAGCGCAGCGCGCCGAGCAGCATCGGCGGCATCCCGTGCAGGCCGACCTTGATCACGACGAAGTTCACGCCCCATGCCAGGATCACGACCAGCGCAAGCAGCAAGTCCTTCGGGGCCATCATCGGCGTCTCCTCGATTGTCGAATGGTCGTGCAAGGTGCGCTCAGGCCCTGTCGCGTTGCGACGGACGCCCCGAGAGGACTGCCTTCGAGGCGGAAAACCCGGGGCGGCCCGGCGTTTTCCTCTGAGAAGCCGGTCAGTCTACCGGGTTTCAGCCCCCGGCCCGATACCCGCGCGGCGCACATGGAATCGGCGGCGGAGGCCAGTACAATGACCGGCATCCCCCGCCGCCCCCACAGGATCCGTCATGACCGCTCCGATCAAAGCCCTGCTGAAGCCGCACGTTCGCGACATCGGCAACCTGCAGGTGCGCCGCACGCTGCCCGCGCTCGCCGCCCGCCTCGTCGGCCCGTTCATCTTCTTCGATCACATGGGGCCCGCCACGCTGCCACCCGGCACGGGGCTCGACGTGCGCCCGCACCCGCATATCGGCCTCGCCACCGTCACCTACCTGTTCGACGGCGCGATCCTGCACCGCGACAGCCTCGGCTCGCTGCAGGAGATCGTGCCCGGTGACGTGAACTGGATGACGGCCGGCCGCGGGATCGTCCACTCCGAACGCACGCCCGACGCGCAGCGCGAACACGGCCACACCGTGCACGGGATCCAGACCTGGGTCGCGCTGCCGCGCGCGCACGAGACGACCGAGCCGTCGTTCGAGCACCATGCGGCCGACACGCTGCCGAAGCGCAGCGAGGACGGCGTATCGCTGACGGTGATCGCCGGCGACGCGTTCGGGCTGCGCTCGCCGGTCACGACGTTCTCGCGCACGCTGTACGTCGCGGCTGAATTCGCGGCCGGCGGCCGTCTCGCACTCGACGCGTCGCACGAGGAGCGCGCGGTCTACGTGGTCGATGGCGAGCTCGCGATCGACGGCACGCCCGTGCCGGCCGAGCAGATGGCCGTGCTCGCCCCCGGCGCCGTGGTCACGCTGACGAGCGGCAGCGGCGCGCGTGCGATGCTGCTCGGCGGCGACAAGATCGACGGCGAGCGCTTCATCGAATGGAATTTCGTCGCCAGCAGCCGCGAGGCGATCGAGCGAGCGAAAGAAGCCTGGACGCGCCAGGAAATGGGCAAGGTGCCGGGCGAGACGGAGTGGATTCCGCTGCCCGAGTCGAAGCCGCGTTGAAAAAGGGGCGCGCCGCCCCCATCCTGACGATATTCGAACGGAAGAGAACGACATGGACACCACGCTTGCCACATTCGAGAAAGACGTCATCGAGGCGTCGCTGGACGCACCCGTGCTGGTCGACTTCTGGGCGCCGTGGTGCGGCCCCTGCAAGACGCTCGGCCCGCTGCTGGAAAAGCTCGAAGGCGACTACGAAGGCCGCTGGAAGCTCGTGAAGGTCAACGTCGACGAGAACCAGGAACTGGCCGCGCACTTCCAGACGCGCAGCATCCCGCACGTGATCGCGTTCGCCGACGGGCGCCCGGTCGACCAGTTCGTCGGCGTGCTGCCCGAAGGCCAGCTGCGCGCCTTCCTCGACCGGCTGCTGCCGGCACCCGAGGAAGCCGAACGGCGTGCCGCGCAGTACGCGATGGCCGAGGCGCGCTACGACGACGCGCTCACGCACCTCGAGGCGGCGCTCGCGCTGAACCCCGGCTTCGACGACGCCCGCCTTGATTTGATCGAACTGCTGCTCGCGAACAACCAGGTCGACGCGGCACGCGCCGAGACCGAGCGCCTGTCGCCGCAGACCGTGCAGAACGGCGATCCACGCTACCAGGCGATCAAGACCCGTTTCGACGCACTCGACGCCACGGCCGACCTGCCGCCGACCGATGCGCTCGAAGCGCGCATCGCGGCGAACCCGGCCGACCTCGACGCGCGCTTCGATCTGGCGCAGAGCCTGATCGCGCGGCGGGCGTACGAAGGCGCGGTGGAGCAGTTGCTGGAAATCGTCACGCGCGACCGCGCGTACGGCGACGATCTCGGCCGCCGCACGCTGATCTCGGTGTTCGAACTGGCCGGCGATCGCCCGGATCTCGTCGCCGGGTGGCGGCGCAGGCTGAGCATGGCGCTCAACTGAACGGATGTGTGACCGGCCGGGCCGCAACGGCCCGGCTGCGGGATCGCCCCGCATGACGGACGACGGCGCGCGTCACGCGCCGCAATGCCTCGACGACCGCGATTCGCAGCGGCTCAGCCGGCGGCCTGCGCCGCGATCGCGCGCAGCGCATGCGCGGCGGCCGCGAAGCCGAAGCTCGCGGTCACGCACACGCTCGAACCGAACCCCGCACAGTTGAGCCCCGCGACGTGCGCAGCCGTGGACGGCTCGGTGCCGTCCTCGAGGTCGCACGCGGCTGCTTCCGGATAGATCAGCGGCTCGTCCGAATACACGGCGCTGACCTTGAAACGCGCCTTCGGCCCGCGCGGAAAGCCGTGCTGCTTGCGCAATTGCGCGCGCACTTTCGACAGCAGCGGATCCTGGATCGTCAGCGCGAGATCGTCGATCCGGATGCGCGTCGGGTCGAGCTGGCCGCCCGCGCCGCCGACCACGACGAGCGGCTGGCGCTTCGCGACGCACCATGCGATCAGCGCAACCTTCGTGCGCACGCTGTCGATCGCGTCGATCACGTAGTCGAAGCCGCCGCCGAGCAGCGCGTCGAAGTTGTCGGGCTCGACGAAATCCTCGATCCGGTTCACGCGGCACGCGGGATCGATCAGCGCGATCCGTTCGGCCATCGCGTCGACCTTCGGCTTGCCGTAATTGCCGTCGAGCGCATGGATCTGCCGGTTCGTATTGCTTTCGGCAACGTTGTCGAGATCGATCAGCGTCAGCGTGCCGACCGCGTTGCGCGCGAGCGCCTCGGCCACCCACGAGCCGACGCCGCCGATCCCGATCACCGCGACGTGCGCGCGCTCGAACGCGGCGGCGGCCGGTGCGCCGTACAGCCGCGCAACGCCGCCGAAACGCCGCGCGCGATCCACGTCAAGCTGGATTTCCGGGGTCGGGGTAAGATCAGAGGAACTGGGCGGGGCAGCGTCGGCGACGGACATGGCAGCAAGGAAAACGTAAGTCGTGCAGCCCTCTATTTTGCCTGAACTCCCCGCTCGCACGCGCCACTGTGCACGCACGTTTCTTGCGCGTTGGCTACAATGGTTCCAGATTGAAGCGTTTGCATAACATGACGACTCTCGCCGATCTCCGCATCAATTACTCACGCGCTTCGCTCGACGAGGCCGACGTCGCCCACGACCCGTTCGCCCAGTTCGACCGCTGGTTCAAGGAGGCGCTCGCCGCCAAGCTACCCGAGCCGAACACGATGACGCTCGCGACCGTCGGCGCCGACGGCCGACCGTCGGCACGCATCGTGCTCATCAAGGGCGTCGACGAACGCGGGTTCGTCTTCTTTACCAATTACGAAAGCCGCAAGGGGCGCGATCTCGCCGCGCACCCGCAGGCCGCGCTGCTGTTCTACTGGATCGAGCTCGAACGCCAGGTGCGCATCGAAGGCCGGATCGAGAAAACCAGCGCAGAAGAAAGCGACCGCTATTTCGCATCACGCCCGCTCGGCTCGCGCATCGGCGCCTGGGCATCCGCGCAGAGCGCGGTGATCGACAGCCGCGCGACGCTCGAAGCGCAGGAAAAGGCCGTCAGCGAACGCTACGGCGACAACCCGCCGCGCCCGCCGCACTGGGGCGGCTACCGCCTCGTGCCCGACTCGATCGAGTTCTGGCAGGGCCGCCCGTCGCGGCTGCACGACCGCCTGCTCTACACGCGCGACGCCGGCACGTCGACGGGCTGGTCGATTTCGCGCCTGTCGCCTTAAGCGCGGCGCCGGCGCGCGCCGGTCGTGTCTCGTGTTGCATCCGGGTGCCCGCGCCGCAAGCGGCGGGCGCCGGTCAAGATACTTGGCTGTATTCGATTCAACGAACAAACGGAGAATCCAAATGTTCTGGGAAAAGAAGCTGGCACAGTGGGCGGACGAAGTACGGGCGAAGGCGAACATACCGGCGCGCCTCGTGCTGTGGAACGGCGACCAACTCGATTTCGGCACCTTCAGCGCGCCGCAGGTCACGCTGAAGGTCAACAGCGCGTCGGCGTTGCCGCTCCTGCTCGAACCGAGCCTCGACAATCTCGGCGAGGCGTACGTGAAGGGCAAGATCGACATCGAAGGCAAGCTGTCGGACATCATCAACATCGGCTACTCGCTCGCGCGCAGCACGGTGACGAGCGCGAGCAAGCTGGCGCGCGTGAAGCGCTACTTCAATCACTCGAAGAGCACCGACAAGAAGGCGATCCAGTATCACTACGACGTCTCGAACGAGTTCTACAAACTGTGGCTCGACGAGAACATGGTGTACTCGTGCGCGTACTTCGAGAACGGCGACGAGGATCTCGCCACCGCGCAGATCAAGAAGATCGACCACATCCTGACGAAGATCCGGCTCCAGCCCGGCCAGCGCCTGCTCGACATCGGCTGCGGCTGGGGCGCGCTCGTGCTGCGCGCCGCGCAGAAGTTCGGCGCGCAGTGCCTCGGCGTCACGCTGTCGCAGAACCAGTTCGACCTCGCGACCGCGCGCGTGAAGGCCGCCGGGCTGGAAGACAGGATCGAGATCCGGCTGCAGGACTACCGCGAGATCGACGGGCAATTCGACCGCATCACGAGCGTCGGGATGTTCGAGCACGTCGGGCGCAAGAACCTGCCGCTCTATTTCTCGCGAATCCATGACCTGCTCACCGACGACGGCATCGCGATGAACCACGGGATCACGTCGACCGACGCGGAAAGCGGCGAGACGGCGCTCGGCGGCGGCGAGTTCATCGACCGTTACGTGTTCCCGGACGGCGAACTGCCGCACATCAGCCTCGCGCTGGAAGCCGCGCAGCGCGGCGGGCTCGAAGCGATTGACGTCGAAAGCCTGCGCCGGCACTATGCGCGCACGCTCGATATCTGGACGGAAAACTTCGAGGCGAAGGCCGACGCCGCGCGACAACTCGTCGACGACGAAAAATTCCGCATCTGGCGCGTGTATCTGGCCGGCTGCGCATATGCGTTCGAGCACGACGACGTGTCGATCTTCCAGATCGTGTGCCGCAAGGCCGGGCAGAGCGCGAAAACGCTGCCGTGGTCGCGGCGCTATATGTACGAACACGCGCTGCCGCGCTAGGCGGCGCTTCACGCTGGGCATGCATGGGTGACGGCAGGACGCGGCGCAAGGCGCCGCCGGAACGACAGCAGCACGACGACGCCAACGCGCCGCACGCCGACGGGCAATTCGACCTGTTCGGCGTGCCGGCCGACACCGCACGCGCGTCGCCCGAGAACGACGGCCCGCCTGCCGACGCCGACGGCCATGTGAACCCGGGCACGCCTGACGACGCGCAGCCGGCCCCGCGCACCCGCACCGCCCCCCGTTCTTCGGACGAAACACCGCCCGCCGCTTCCGGCCTGCTGTGGGACGAGCCGTCCCCGCCCGCTGAGCCGCCGAAGAAAGGCCGGCGCCGGCGCGGCGTGCTGCCCGCGCCGATCGCGCCGGATGTGGCCGACGCAGCGGCCGGCCTGCCGCCGAACGTCCGGCTCGGCACGTCGTCGTGGACCTTCCCGGGCTGGGACGGCATCGTCTACGACGGCGATTTTGCTCAGACGAAACTCTCACGCGAAGGGCTCGAAGCGTATGGCGCGCATCCGCTGCTGAAGAGCGTGAGCCTCGACCGGTCGTTCTACGGCCCGCTGTCGGTGGCCGACTACCTGCGTTATGCGCAGCAGGTACCCGACGATTTCCGCTTCGTCGTGAAGGCGCCGGCCTCCGTGACCGATGCAGTGATCCGCGGCCGGCGCGGCGAACCGTCGGGACCGAACCCGACCTTCCTCGACGCGGATCTCGCCACCCGGGAATTCGTGCAGCCGTGCCGCGAAGGGCTCGGCCGGAAAGCCGGCGTGCTCGTGTTCCAGTTCTCGCCGTTGCCCGACCAGATGCTTGCCCAGCCGGCGGCGCTGATCGACCGGCTGGCCGCGTTCTTCGCGGCGCTGCCGCCGCTGCCGCCGGAAGCCGACGGCACCCGCTACGCGATCGAGATTCGCGACGCGAGCCTGCTCACGCCGCGCTTCATCCGCGCGCTCGCCGCGCTCGGCGTGCGCTACTGCGTCGGCCTGCACGCGCGGATGCCCGACCCGCTGCGCCAGGCGGCCGCGCTCGCGCTGCTCGACGGCGACGCGCCGGGCCCGCTGATCGTGCGCTGGAGCCTGCACGGCGGCTTCAAGTATGAACAGGCGAAAGCGAAGTACGAGCCGTTCGACAAGCTCGTCGACGAGGATCCGGCCACGCGCTCGGCGCTCGCCGAGCTGGCCGCGCGCTATGCGCTGGCCGGGCAGCCGGTGATCATCACGATCAACAACAAGGCGGAAGGCTCCGCGCCGCTGTCGTGCATCGCGCTTGCGCGCGAGATCGCCGCCGCGTGCGCGCAGTGGCGCAACGAGGCGGCTTGATACCCGCTTGATACCGGCTTGCGCCGGCCGCGGTCACGACGCTTACGCGCCGCGCAGCGACTTCAGCCGGTGCGAGAACTTCTGCCGGAATTTCGCGAGCTTCGGCCCGATCACGACCGAGCAGTAGCCCTGCCCCGGATTACGCGCGTAATAGTTCTGGTGATAGTCCTCGGCCGGCCAGTAGTTGTCGTCGAGCGGCACGACCTGCGTGACGATCGGCTGCCCGAACACCTGCTCGCGCTCCAGTTCGCGGATCACGTCGAGCGCCGTGTCGCGCTGCGCGTCCGAATGGGTGAACACGACCGAACGGTACTGCGTGCCAACGTCGTTGCCCTGCCGGTTCAACTGGGTCGGATCGTGCGTCGCGAAGAAGATCTCGAGGATCTCGCGATAGCCGATGCGCGCCGGATCGAACGTCACGTTGACGACTTCCGCGTGGCCCGTGTCGCCCTCGCAGATGTCGCGATAGCCGGGATTGCGCGTATGGCCGCCCGCGTAGCCCGACTGGACGGCCGTCACGCCGTCGACGTCGAGAAACACCGCCTCCGTGCACCAGAAACACCCGCCTCCCAATGTCGCGGTTTCAAGCATCTCGTTCACCATGAAATCAGTCCCTCGTTGATGTCGGCAGCCGGCACGCATGCGCCGGCGCCACCGTTCCGTCTCGCCGCTGCCCACCCGCACGCGGGTCGCAACGGCACGTCGGCAAGTATCTCACTCGCGCGCGAACCTGACAGAGTGCACAGGTGTCGCGCGCGACCGGCCGCCCGTTTTCTCGACTACACTTAGGCACGCGCGAGCGCGGCGGCAAACCCGCTGTCTCGCGCAACGCGCCCGATGCATGCCCGACCCTGATGCAAACATCATCTGCCGGAACATCGCTATGCACGCCTTAACAGACATCACCCGCGTCACGCACCCGGCCGTCGCCGCGTCGCGGGCCGCGGCTTCGATTGCATCACCCCCTGGCCGCGCATCCGCCTCGCCCCGCGTGCGGCGATCCGGAACACCGCCTTTATCCGCTTTCACGATCTGATGCACGGCGTCACACGCACGCCGACGCGTGCGTCCGCCTGCCGATCGCTCCCGCCGGCGTGATGCGCGCCGTGCGGCAACCCCGACTCGCACGCCCGCAATGAACGGCCGTGCGACCACGATCCGACACCATCGAGAGGGCATCACCATGAGCATGCGGCCTGACCCGACGTTTCACGCTTCGCCGGAACTTGCGATGCAGGCGCCGCCGGAAGCGTTTGCCTATACGTTGTTGCTGAGCCCCGATTTTTCCAGACCCGACGCGCTCGCCGTGATCGACGTGAAGCCTGGCTCGTCGACCTACGGAAAAATCGTGCACACGGTCACGATGCCGAACACCGGCGACGAGTTTCACCACTTCGGCTGGAATGCGTGCTCGTCGTCGCTGTCGCCGCTGACCGGCCATGCGTTCCTCGAACGCCGCTTCCTGATCATCCCGGGCCTGCGCTCGTCGCGCATCTACGTGATCGACACGAAGCCGCATCCGACGCAGGCGCGCATCCACAAGATCATCGAGCCCGACGAGATCTTCTCGAAGACCGGCTATTCGCGGCCGCACACCGTGCACTGCGGGCCCGAGGGCATTTACGTGAGCACGCTCGGCGGCGCCGGCAAGGACGGCACCGACGGTGCGCCCGGCATCTTCATCATGGATTGCGAGACCTTCGACGTGCTCGGCCGCTGGGAGATCGACCGCGGCCCGCAGGACAAGCATTACGACTTCTGGTGGAACCTGCCGCGCGACTACATGGTGTCGAGCGAATGGGCGCTGCCGCCGCAATTCGAGAACGGGATCGTGCCCGAGGACCTGCTCGCGAACAAATACGGGCATCGCCTGCATTTCTGGGACCTGCGCGCGCGGCGCAACGTGCAGACGATCGATCTCGGCGCGCAGCACCAGATGGCGCTCGAGGTGCGGCCCGCGCACGACCCGGCGCGCGAATACGGGTTCGTCGGCGTCGTGGTCGACACGACCAATCTCGAAGGCTCGATCTGGACCTGGTGGCGCGAAGGCGGCAAGTTCCATGTGAAGGAGACGGCGACGATCCCGGCCGAGCCGGCCTCGGCCGACGAACTGCCGCCGCTGCTGCAAGGATTCGGTGCGGTGCCGCCGCTCGTGACCGACATCGACCTGTCGCTCGACGATCGCTTCCTCTACGTGTCCTGCTGGGGCACCGGCGAGATGCGCCAGTACGACGTGTCGGACCCGCACAACCCGGTGCTCGCGGGGTCGGTCCGGATCGGCGGCATCGCGCGCCGCGCGCCGCACTCGAACGGCCGCACGTTCGCGGGCGGCCCGCAGATGGTCGAGATCAGCCGCGACGGGAAACGCGTGTACTGGACCAACTCGCTGTATTCGACGTGGGACGACCAGTTCTATCCGGACGGCGTGCCGGGCGCGCAGGTGCTCGCGCACGTGGGGCCGGAAGGCGGGCTGACGCTCGCCGACGATTACTGGGTCGAGTTCCCCGACGGCTATCGCGCGCACCAGATCCGGCTCGAAGGCGGCGACTGCTCGACCGACTCGTTCTGCTATCCGTCGGTCAAGCGTTGAACGCCGGCGTTCACGCCCCGTTCGCGCTGTGGGCGGCCGTGCTCGCGAGCGGGGTGTATCACGGGCTCAACCCCGCGATGGGCTGGCCGCTCGCGGTGTCGAACGCGCTGATGACGCGCCGCGGCGGCGCGCTTGTCGCGGCGCTCGGCTATCTCGCGCTCGGCCATGCGCTCGCCGTGTTCGCGGTGATGCTGCCGTTCGGGCTGCTCGCCGCGCTGCTCGCGTGGCAAACGGCGATCCGGATCGGCGCGAGCGCGCTCGTGATCGGCTTCGGCGCCGTGCTGCTGATCCGGCGCCGGCATCCGCGGGCGCTCGCGCGGATCCCGCCCGCGCGGCTCGGCCTGTGGTCGTTCGCGGTCGCGATCGCGCATGGCGCGGGGCTGATGCTGGTACCGATCTACCTCGGGCTGTGCGGGCTCGACCAGGACGCCGGCCACCGCGCGGCGGCCACGCTCGTCGATGCGCATCTCGGGATGGCGCTCGTCGTCGCGGCCGTGCATGCCGTCGCGATGATCGGCGCCGGCGGCGGGCTCGCCTGGCTCGTGTACCGCTATCTCGGGCTGAAGTTCGTATCGCGGAGCTGGTTCAATCTCGACGCGGTGTGGGCGTCGAGCCTGATCGTGACGGGCGCGTTGTCGCTCGGGCTGGCGGCGACGCGATAGTGCGGGGGGATCTGCGGCCAATGTCGAGCAAGGGTGCCGGGCGCAGCGGCGATGCCGCACGAAAATCGCGACAGAACGGCCGTGCCGGCAGCGTGCAATCGCGCATCCGGCAGCGCGCCGCAGTGTTCGCTACGTCACCCTGCCCCCGCAATGCGCCGTCCGGCCGGGCCCGGCGGCCCCGATTCCGCTAAAATCGGGCCATGCGCACCCCTTCCCCCTCGACCGCCTTGTCGCCTTTCGTCCGCCGTGCCCGCCCCATCCGCGTCGCGCTGCGCCCGCCCGTCTCGTTCCGGATGGCCGCGCGATGAGCCACGCCAATCCTCCGGATTTCGACTCGGCCGCCTTCCGGCAAGCCCTCGGCCAGTTCGCCACGGGCGTAACGGTGATCACGACGCGCGCGCCGTCCGGCCAGCTGATCGGCATCACCGCCAGCTCGTTCAACTCGGTCTCGCTCGATCCGCCGCTCGTGCTGTGGAGCCTCGCGCACAAATCGGCGTCCACGCCCGTGTTCCGCGGCAACAGCCATTACGTGGTGAACGTGCTCGCGGCCTCGCAGCTCGACCTGTGCAAGCGCTTCTCGACCTACAAGGGCGACCGCTTCGAAGGGATCGCGCATGCGGCCGGCAACTCGGGGATGCCCGTGCTCGACGGCGCGCTCGCGTGGTTCGAATGCCACAACCGCAGCCGCTACGATGAAGGCGACCACGTGATCTTCGTCGGCGAAGTGGAGCGCTGCGGCGTGCGCACGGAATCGGACACGGCACCGCCGCTCGTGTTCCACGGCGGCGGCTTCCACGGCCTTACACCGCTTTGATCGCCCCCGTGCGCGCCAGCCCGACCGGCGCGCCGGCTTCATCCTTCAGCGTCTGCAGCACGATGTTGGACCGGATGTCCATCACGCCCGGCGCCTTGTAGAGCCGGTTCAGCACGAAATCCGAATAGTGCTTGAGGTTGTGCGCGAGCACGCGCAGCAGATAGTGGCTCTCGCCCGTCACGACGAACGCGCCGACCACCTCCGGCCATTCGCGCAGCGCTTCCGCGAAGCGCTCGTGCCATTGATTCTCTTCGTTGCGCATCGACACCTGAACGAACGCCTCGAGCTCGAAGCCGAGCTTCTCGCGGCTCAGGCACGCGCGATAGTGCTCGATCACGCCCTGCTCCTCGAGCAGGCGCATGCGGCGCAGACAGGCGGATGGCGAAAGCGAAATCCGTTCCGCCAGGTCGAGATTGCTGATTCTGCCCTCTTCCTGCAGTACCGCCAGAATCCGGCAGTCGGTGGCATCGAGCGTGATCGCGTGCATTTTTGGTCCCCGTTTTCCCTCTGAGTCGAATTATCTGCCAATCCGGCGGATTGTCCATGTTTATTTCGCAAGCACTTTCTGCGAGCGTCCACCTATCATTCGAAGGATCGACTCACCGAATCGTCATGCCATGGACACCCTCTGGGACATCTCGCCGCCTGTCAGCCCCGCCACCCCCGTGTGGCCGGGCGATACGCCGGTTTCCGTCGAACGCGTGTGGCGGATGGAGGCCGGCTCCCCGGTCAACGTCGCACGCCTGACGCTGTCGCCGCACACGGGCGCGCACTGCGACGCGCCGCTGCACTACGACGCCGACGGCGCGCCGATCGGCGCCGTGCCGCTCGACACCTACCTCGGCCCGTGCCGCGTGATCCATTGCATCGGCGCATCGCCGGTCGTGCGGCCGGCCGATGTCGCGGCCGCGCTCGACGGCGTACCGGCGCGCGTGCTGCTGCGCACCTGCGCCCGCGCCAGCGTCGAGCAGTGGGACAGCAATTTCTGCGCGGTCGCGCCCGAGACCATCGACCTGCTCGCCGCGCACGGCGTGAAGCTGATCGGCATCGACACGCCGTCGCTCGACCCGCAGGAATCGAAGACGATGGATGCGCATCACCGCGTGCGCACGCACCGGATGGCAATCCTCGAAGGCATCGTGCTCGACGACGTGCCGCCCGACGACTATGAACTGATCGCACTGCCGCTGAAATTCGCGACGCTCGACGCGAGCCCCGTGCGCGCAGTGCTGCGCGCGCTGCCCGCGCGTGCCGCCTGATTACCCCGACTGACGACCCCACATCATGATCAAGACCCGTGAAGACGCGCTCGCGCTCGACCGCGACGACCCGCTCGCCCCGCTGCGCGACCAGTTCTCCCTGCCCGACGGCGTGATCTACCTCGACGGCAACTCGCTCGGCGCGCAGCCGCGCGCCTCGGCCGCCCGCGCGCAGCAGGTGATCGGCGCCGAATGGGGCGAAGGCCTGATCCGCAGCTGGAACACGGCCGGCTGGTTCGCGCTGCCGCGCCGTCTCGGCGACAAACTCGCGACGCTGATCGGCGGCGCCCCCGGCGAGACGGTCGTGACCGACACGATCTCGATCAACCTGTTCAAGCTGCTGTCGGCGATGGTGCGCCACCAGGCCGGGCGCGCGCCCGAGCGCCGCGTGATCGTGTCGGAACGCTCGAACTTCCCGACCGACCTGTATATCGCGCAGGGGCTGATCGAGCAGCTCGGCGGCGACTACGAACTGCGCCTGATCGACGACCCGGCCGACCTGCCCGACGCGCTCGGCGCGGACACGGCCGTCGCGATGATCACGCACGTGAACTACCGCACCGGCTACATGCACGACATGCCGGCCGTCACGCAGCTCGTGCACGACGCAGGCGGGCTGATGCTGTGGGATCTCGCGCATTCGGCCGGCGCGGTGCCGGTCGACCTGAACGGCGCACGCGCGGACGGCGCGGTCGGCTGCACGTACAAGTACCTGAACGGCGGCCCCGGTTCGCCCGCCTTCGTGTGGGTGCCGCAGCGCCATCACGCGCACTTCTCGCAGCCGCTGTCCGGCTGGTGGGGCCACCGCGCACCGTTCGCGATGCAGCCGGGCTTCGCGCCCGATCCGGGCATCGCCCGCTTCCTGTGCGGCACGCAGCCGATCGTGTCGATGTCGATGGTCGAATGCGGGCTCGACGTGTTCCTGCAGACCGACATGCACGCGATCCGCCGCAAGTCGCTCGCGCTGACCGATGCGTTCATCGCGCTCGTCGAGGCACGCTGCGCGGGCCTGTCGCTGAAGCTCGTCACGCCGCGCGCGCATCACCAGCGCGGCTCGCAGGCGAGCTTCGAGCATCCGCACGGCTACGAGGTGATGCAGGCGCTGATCGCGCGCGGCGTGATCGGCGACTACCGCGAGCCGTACGTGCTGCGCTTCGGCTTCACGCCGCTCTATACGCGCTTCGCCGACGTGTGGGATGCCGTCGAGACGCTGCGCGACATCCTCGCCACCGACGCGTGGAAGGCGCCCGAGTTCGCCGAACGCGGCGCGGTGACCTGATCGGCCTTGCCCGGCGCGCGACAGCCGCGCGCCGCGCCCCGTCATTCAAATCTGGAGAGAGTCGTGAATTCTGGTCATATGCAGCCACCCGGCGACGACGCGCCGGCGGGCTGCCCGTTCTCGGGCGCACGCGCCACTCATTCGGCACCAGCGGCCCAGGTGGCGCACGAAGCGTCGCACGTGCCCGGCGATGCCGGCTGGCACAACGCGCAGCTCGATTTCTCGAAGTCGATGAGCTACGGCGACTACCTGTCGCTGAATTCGATCCTCGACGCGCAGCATCCGCTGTCGCCCGATCACAACGAGATGCTGTTCATCATCCAGCATCAGACGAGCGAGCTGTGGATGAAGCTCGCACTGTTCGAACTGCGCGGCGCCCTCGACGCGGTGCGCACCGACGCGCTGCCGCCGGCGTTCAAGATGCTCGCGCGTGTGTCGCGCATCCTCGAGCAACTGGTACAGGCGTGGAACGTGCTGTCGACGATGACGCCGTCCGAGTATTCGGCGATGCGGCCGTATCTCGGGCAGTCGTCGGGTTTCCAGTCTTATCAGTATCGGCAGCTCGAATTCCTGCTCGGCAACAAGAACGTGCAGATGCTGCAGCCGCATGCGCACCGGCCCGACATCCTCGAACAGGTGCGTGCGACGCTCGAGGCGCCGTCGTTCTACGACGAAGTCGTGCGCCTGCTCGCGCGGCGCGGCTTCCCGATCGCGGCGGAGCGGCTCGAGCGCGACTGGACGCAGCCGACCCGGCACGACGAGACGGTCGAAGCCGCGTGGCTCGAGGTGTACCGTCACCCGCAGCAGCACTGGGAGCTCTACGAGATGGCCGAGGAACTCGTCGATCTCGAGGATGCGTTCCGCCAGTGGCGCTTCCGTCACGTGACGACCGTCGAGCGCATCATCGGCTTCAAGCAGGGTACGGGCGGCACCAGCGGCGCGCCGTACCTGCGCAAGATGCTCGACGTCGTGCTGTTCCCTGAACTCTGGCACGTACGCACCACGCTGTAACGTGCGACGCACTCCCGGGCCCGCCCGCCGTCACGACGACGTGCGGGCCAGCTCCTTCCCGTCGCGCGGCTGCACTGCCGCGCGCGACAGTCGCGGAATATGCCGTCGCACGACGAGCAGCGCGACGCAGACAATCCCCATCGCAATCGCCAGCATCGTCAGATAGGCCGCGGCGCCGCCCGTGGTGATCACGATCGCGCCCGCGAACGCGCTGAGGATCGCGCCGAGCCGGCCGAACGCAAGCGCGCTCGCGGTGCCGGTCGCGCGCACGGCCGTCGGGTAGATGTACGCGCAGAGCGCATACATCGTCGACTGCACCGCGTTGACGAACAACCCGTGCAGGCCGAGCCCGACGATCAGCCAGCCCGTGTGGCGGCTCGCGTCGACACCCATCAGCCAGACCGCACTCGCCGCGCCGCCGATACTGCACAGCACGAGCGGCCAGCGCGATCCGGCATGCGCGATCGTCCACGCGCACAACAGCGCGCCGATCACGCCGCCGAGGTTGTACGCGGTGAGCCCCGTCCCCGCGACCGACACGCTCAGCCCGCTCGCCGCCAGCATCGTCGGCAGCCAGCTGAACGCCGCATACACGGCAAGCAGGCACATGAAGAACGCACACCACAGCGCGATCGTGTCGCGCGCCTGGCCGCTCGCGAACAGCGCGCCGAAGCCGCCGCGGCCGCCTGCCGCGCGTGCGTCCCTCAGGTCGGTGAAGGCGGTGCCCGGTGCGACGGGCCGCTCCATCCGCGCGAGCAGCGCGCCGAGTTCCGGCCAGCGCGCCGGGCGCCGCGCGAGATAGCGCGGCGATTCGGGCAGCCCACGCACGAGCACGAAGCCGAGCACGAGCGGCAACGCGCCGCCAGCGAAGAACAGCCCGCGCCAGCCGTAGCGCGGCAGCACCTCGTGCGCGAACAGGCCGGCCAGCATTCCGCCGAGCGGCACGCAGACGATCGTCGCGGTCACCATCATCGTGCGACGCCGCGCGGGCGTGTATTCGGCCGTCATCGTCGTGGCCGTCGGCAATGCGCCGCCGATCCCGAGGCCCGCGACGAATCGCAGCACCGCGATCGCCGTGACGTCCGGTGCAAAGCCGATCGCGCAGGTCGCGATACCGAACAGGAACACGCTGCCGATCACGGCCTGGCGGCGGCCGAAGCGGTCCGCGACGATCCCCGCGCACGCACTGCCGATGCCCATCCCGACCAGCCCGGCCGCCACCGCCGGCGCGAACGCACCACGCGTGATGCCCCATTCGCGGATCAGCACCGGGATCGCGAAGCCGATCAGCTGGCCGTCGAAGCCGTCGAGCACGATCGCGAGCGCGGCGAGCAGCACCACGCAGCGCTGCATCGTCGTGAACGGCCCGTCGTCGAGCGTCGCGCCGATGTCAACGGACGGCGGTTGCAATCCGTCGCGCGTGCTCATGCGACCTCCCGTGCGCCGCGCTCGGGCGGCAACATGCGCAAGCGGCGCGCGGCAAGACAACGGCATTCGATGGCGTTCATGGCGTCTCCGGTTGCCCGGGCTGGCGCAGCGGCGCGTGCCCGGATCTCGTGCTGCGCAGGCGGCCGGCGTCGACGCATCGGCGCCGCCTCCGGTGTCTCGTCCAACCTGTCCCGATCCGGCGCCGTCGCCTGCGCGCGACGCGCTCGTCTCGTCGTGCGACGCAAGCCGCGCCGCACGCCTGATGCTCAGTTCACCCGCGCGTCGATCAGCCTGACCAGCGCGAGCAGCGTCTCCGCATGCGGCACCGCGACGCCTGCTTCACGCGCTGCCGCGACGACCTTGCCGCTGATCGCGTCGATTTCCGTGCGACGGCCCGCGAGCACGTCCTGCAGCATCGACGGGCGATGGCCGCGATGCGTGCGGATCGCATGCTCGACGTTGCGCGCGATGCGCTCGCCGTCGACCGCGATGCCCTTCGCGCGCGCGACCGCCGCCGTCTCGGCAGCGATCGCCTGCGCAAGCCGCGGCCCGTCGTGATGTTCGCCGAGCTGGTCGACCGTGCAGCCCGTCACCGCGCACAGCGTGTTGAGCGCCGCATTGAACGCGACCTTTTCCCAGATCGCGGCCCACACGTCGTCATCGAGCGAGCACGCGAGCCCCGCGCGCGACAGCGCGTCGGCGACGGCTGTCGCGAACGAGCGCTCCGCGCCGTCGGCCGTCATCATCCTGACGACGCCCGCGCCGTGCGAATGCACATGGCCGGGCCCCGCGAGATCGGCCGGCCAGGTCGTGACGCCGACGAGAATGCGCTCGATCGGCACGAACGCATTCAGCGTCTCGACGTTGCCGAGCCCGTTCTGCAGCGTCAGCACGTACGTGTAGGGGCTCAGCAGCGCACGCACGCCGTCCAGCGCGTGGCGCGTGTGCAGCGATTTCGTGAAGACGATCAGCAGGTCGAATGGTGTGTCGGGCGACGCCTGCGCGTTCGCAGCTTCCGGCCGGAGCACGTGCAGCGCGCGGAGGGTACGTTCACCACGATCGTCGTCGATGCGCAGCCCGTCGCGGTGAATCGCATCGAGATGCGCGTCGTTCACGTCGATCAGCGTGACGGCCTCGCCGCTTTCGGCCAGCAGCCCGCCGAACAGCGAGCCCATCGCGCCGGCGCCCAGAATCGCAATCCTCATCGTCGGCGGCCTCGTCAGAACGGATAGTGGCGCGGTGCGGTCTGCACCGTGATCCAGCGCAGGTCCGTGAACGCCGCGATGCCGGCCTTGCCGCCGAAGTGGCCGAAGCCGCTGTCCTTCACGCCGCCGAACGGCATCTGCGCCTCGTCGTGCACGGTCGGACCGTTCACGTGGCAGATGCCCGATTCGATGCGCGCCGCGACGCGCATCGCACGCGCGACATCACGGCTGAACACGGCCGACGACAGCCCGAACGCGTTGTCGTTCGCGCAACGGATCGCGGCGTCCTCGCCATCGACGCGCACGATGCCCTTCACCGGGCCGAACGACTCCTCGGCATAGATGCGCATCGCCGGCGTCACATGGTCGAGCAGCGTGGCCGGGAACAGCGTGCTGTCGGCCTTGCCGCCGCACACGAGCGTCGCGCCGTGCGCGAGCGCGTCGTCGATCAGCGCGTTGCAGCGCTCGACGGCCTTCATGTCGATCAGCGAACCGAGCACGACCGGCCCGTTGCGAGGATCGCCGAGCGGCAGCGACGCGGCCTTGTCGGCAAGCTTCGCGACGAACGCATCGGCGATCGCGGCGTCGACGACGATGCGCTCGGTCGACATGCAGATCTGCCCGGAATTCGCGAACGCGCCGAACGCGGCCGCCGCGACCGCCGCGTCGAGATCGGCATCGTCGAGCACGACGAACGGCGCCTTGCCGCCGAGCTCCAGCACCGACGGCTTCAGGTTGCGCGCGCAGGCTTCGGCGACGATCCTGCCGACACGCGTCGAGCCCGTGAAATTCACGCGGCGCACGGCCGGATGCGCGATCAGTGCATCGACGATGGCGCCCGCATCCTCGGGCGCGTTCGTCACGAAATTGACGACGCCCGCCGGCAGCCCCGCTTCCTGCAGCGCCTCGACGATCAGACCGTGCGTGACGGGACACAGCTCCGACCCCTTCAGCACGACCGTGTTGCCGCACGCGAGCGGCAGCGCGAGCGCGCGCGTCGCAAGGATCACCGGCGCATTCCACGGCGCGATGCCGAGCACGACGCCGGCCGGCTGCCGCACGCCCATCGCGAGCGACCCGGGTACGTCGGACGGGATCAGCTCGCCGCCGACCTGCGTGGTCAGCGACGCAGCCTCGACGAGCCCGCTCGCGGCAAGCTGCACGTTGAAGCCGGCCCACAGCGCGGACGCGCCCGTCTCCGCCGCCATCGCGGCGACGAACTGTTCGTGCTTCGCTTCGAGCGCGGCGGCCGCTTTCAGCAGCAGCGCGCGCCGTGCGCCGGGGCCGAGCGCGGCCCAACCAGGAAATGCGCGGGCGGCCGCGTCGGCCGCCGCGCGCGCATCGTCGACGGTACACGCGGGCGCTGCGGACGCGACTTCGCCATCAAGCGGGTTGCGGCGCACGAAGGTCGCGCCGCTGGATGAATGACGGCGTTCGCCGCCGATCAGCATCGATACGGTTTGCATGGAATCTCCGGAAGGACGCGCGCTGCGCATCACGTAATTCAGGCAATCTCGACTTCGACGACGACCGGCGTCGCGGCACGCAGTGCGTCGGCCAGCGTGTCGCGCAGGTATGTGGCAGCGATCACTCGCACGCCACGGCAGCCCATCCCTTGCGCGAGCGCGACGAAATCCAGGTTCGGCAGATCGGTGCCCTGCACGGGATCGCCCGGGCCGAATCCGAACACGGGTGCGAAATCCTGCAGCGCCGCGTAGCGCCGGTTGTTCAGGATCACGAACGTGATCGGCAGCTTCAGTTGCGCGGCGCTCCACAACGCCTGGATCGAATACAGGCTCGACCCGTCGCCGATCAGCCCGATCACGCGCCGGCCCGGCTGCGCGAGCGCGACGCCGACGGCGGCCGGCATCCCGTAGCCGAGCCCGCCGCTGTCCATCGTGTAGAACGTGCCGCTGCGCGTGAACGGCAGGTGCTCCTGCATCACGGGCCGTGCACTCGGCGCTTCCTCGACGACGATGTCGTGCGCGTCGCGCACGTCCGCGAGCGTCTGCAGCGCGAACGCGACCGACATGCGCTCGCCGGCGGCGGGTGGCTCGACGCGCGCACGCGGCGGCCGCGGCGCGGGCATCGGCCGCTCGGGCGGTGCCGGGCGCGCGAGCAGGTCGCGCGCGGCGAGCCGCAGGTTGCCGACGACCGCATCGCCCGACGGCGTCCACGCGGCGATGCCCGGATCATCGACGAGCTGCACGAGCGTGGCTCCCGGCGGCACGTGCGGGCCGAAGCCCTCGATGTGATAGGTGAACGCGGGCGCGCCGAACGCGAACACGAGGTCGTGCCCGTCGAGCCGCGCGACGATCTTCTCGCGGATCGCGGGCAGGAAGCCGGCGAACAGCGGATGGTCCTCGGGGAAACTGCAGCGCCCCGACATCGGCGCAACGTACACGCGCGCACGGTGCCGCTCGGCGAGCCGCACGACGTCGTCCCACGCACCGGCGCGATCGACGGCCGCCCCGACCACGAATGCGGGACGCCGCGCGGCGTCGAGCGTGTCGCCAAGCCGCGCGAGCGCGTCCGGGTCGGGCCGCACGACGCTGCTGACGTCGCGGCGCGGCAGCCGCTCGGCCGGCTGGTCCCAGTCGTCGACCGGGATCGACACGAACACGGGGCCGCGCGGTTCCTGCATCGCGATGCGGTACGCACGCGCGATCGCGGCCGGCACATCCTGCGCGCGCGCAGGCTCGATGCTCCACTTCACGTACGGCTTCGGCAGCTCGGCGGCCTGCGTCGCGCCGAGGAACGGGTCGAACGGCAGGATCGCGCGCGCCTGCTGGCCCGCGGTAACGATCAGCGGCGTGCGGTTCTTGAAGGCGGTGAAGAGATTGCCCATCGCGTTGCCGACGCCCGCCGCCGAATGCAGGTTGACGACCGCCGCATTGCCGGTGGCCTGCGCGTGGCCGTCGGCCATCCCGACCACGACGGCTTCATGCAGGCCGAGCACGTAGCGGAAATCGTCCGGGAAGTCGCGGAACATCGGCAGCTCGGTCGAGCCGGGATTGCCGAACACGCGGTCGATGCCGAACTGGCGAAGCAGGTCGATCACCGCATCGCGGACGGTGATCGGTGCGGCGGAAGGGGGCAGATGGCCGGACATGTTCGGCGCTCCTCGATGGCTTGGCGGTTTCCACAGTATCGAAGCGCAAGCCATTCTCTGATACTGTATTTTTTGCGAAAAGCCATACCGATCCGACATGACTTTCGATCTCCGACAATTGCGCGCCTTCACGACGATCGTCGCGTGCGGCAGCCTCGGCCGCGCCGCCGACGCGCTGCACGTGACGCAGCCGGCGCTGAGCCGGATCCTGAAGCGGCTCGAGGAGCAGGTCGGCGCGCCCCTGTTCGAGCGCCACTCGAAGGGGGTGCAACTCACCGCGTTCGGCGAGGCGCTGCTGCCGCACGCGACACTGCTGCAGCACGAGGCCGAGCACGCGCGCGAGGAGCTCGACGCGATGCGCGGGCTCGCGAAAGGCACGATCAAGGTCGGCACGGTGGGCAGCATCGCGAGCCTCGTGCTGCCGGTCGCGGTGGGCCGCGTGCTCGACCGCTGGCCGAACCTGCGCGTCGAGATCATCGAAGGCGTGTGGGACCGGCTCGCGGAAGGGCTGAACAAGCACGAGATCGATCTCGCGCTGTCCGCGCACGGGCCCGACACCGACGAGATCGTCGCGATTCCCGAGTGCCGCTGGGAGGATCGCAGCCACATCGTTGCGGCGCCGCACCATCCGCTGCGCGGCCTCGGCCGGGCGCCGACGCTCGCCGATACGCTGCACGCGCGCTGGGCGATTCCGCCGCGCGGCACCGCGCCGTTCGACCACATGCGCGCGACCTTCGACGCGCACGGGCTGGCGCTGCCCGACATCGCGGTCGAGACGCGCTCGGTGACGACGCTGAAAAGCCTCGTCGCGCATGCCGGCTTCCTGAGCTGGATGGCCGAGCCGATGTACGGCGCCGAGCAGCGCGCCGGCACGATCGACACGCTGCCCGTGCGCGAGGTCGTCGCGGTGCGCACGCTCACCGCGTTCCGGCGCCGCCACGGCATCCTGCCGGGGCCGGCCGGCAAGCTGCTCGAGGAACTCGTCGCGTTGACGCGCGAAGGTCGCTGACGGCGCTTTCCGCACCGGCCGCCCGTTCGCGGCCTCCCCACCCTGCTGCCCACACGCCACCGCAGCGCACCATCGAAATGCCGTTTCCCCGCCTTGACTTTCGCTCGCCCGAATACGATCATTCGCTCACACAAAGAGCAAATGATCGTATTCGACAGGACTGTCAGGCACGAACAGGAGACACCGGATGAGCGCATCGCCCTCCGCCCGCGCGCCCGTGCTGCTGCACATCGGCGCGGGCTCGTTTCACCGCGCGCACCAGGCGTGGTATCTGCACCGCGTGAACGCGGCCGTCCCGGCCGACGAGCGCTGGTCGCTGACCGTCGGCAACATCCGCGACGACATGCACGCGACGATGGACGCGCTCGCCGCGCAGCACGGCGCCTACACGCTCGAAACCGTCACGCCGCAAGGCGAGCGCGCGTACGAGACGATCCGCGCGATCACGCGCGTACTGCCGTGGTCGATCGACCTCGCCGCGCTGATCGACGCCGGCGCCGACCCGGCCTGCCGGATCGTGTCGTTCACCGTTACCGAAGGCGGCTACTACCTCGACGAACACAACCGGCTCGACCTCGCGAACGCCGATCTCGCGGCCGACCTGCAGGGCGCGCGCACGACGCTGTACGGTGCGCTCGCGGCGCTGCTCGCCGAACGCGTGAAGCGCAACGCGGGCCCGCTCACGCTGCAGAGCTGCGACAACCTGCGCAACAACGGCGCGCGCTTTCGCGCGGGGATGCGTGAATTCCTCGAACGGCGCGGGCTCCCCGACCTGCTCGCATGGTTCGATGCGAACGTCGCCACGCCGAGCGCGATGGTCGACCGCATCACGCCGCGCCCGACCGCCGACGTGCGCGAGCGCGTGCTGGCCGCCACCGGCTTCGACGACGCATGCCCGGTGATGGGCGAATCGTTCATCCAGTGGGTGATCGAGGACCGCTTCGCGGCCGGCCGTCCGCGCTGGGAGCTGGCCGGCGCCGAACTCGTCGACGACGTGCACCCGTACGAGGAAGCGAAGATCCGCATCCTCAATGCGACGCACAGCTGCATCGCGTGGGCCGGCACGCTCGCGGGCCATACGTATATCCACGAAGGCACGCACGACGCGGCGATCCGCCGCTTCGCGCACGACTACGTGACGCAGGACGTGATCCCGTGCCTCACGCCGAGCCCGCTCGACCTCGCGCGCTACCGCGACGTCGTGCTCGAACGCTTCGGCAACCCGTACGTGCTCGACACCAACCAGCGCGTCGCGGCCGACGGCTTCTCGAAGATTCCCGGCTTCATCGCGCCGACGCTCGTCGAATCGTTCGCACGCGGCGCGGCGCCGGTCGCCACCGCCGTGCTGCCCGCGCTGTTCCTGCGCTTTCTCGAACGCTGGGCGCGCGGCGCGTTGCCGTACGCGTACCAGGACGGCGTGATGGACGAAAGCGTCGCACGGGCGATCGTCCAGGCCGACGACCCGGTTGTCGCGCTGTGCGCGAACCGGCAGCTATGGGGCTCGCTCGCCGGCAACGCCGCGCTGTTCGAGGCCATGCGCGGCGGACTCCGGCGTGTCGACGCATGGCTCGCGGCACGCTGACCGGCATCCGGGCGAACCTGCCTTGGCACGGGCGCGGCCGCGCGGCTAAAGTAGCGACTCCCCACTGACGGAACGGATCGCTCATGTATCTCGGCATCGACCTCGGCACCTCGGAAGTGAAGGTGCTGCTGCTCGCCCCGGACGGCACGGTCGTCGGCACCGCCGGCTCGCCGTTCACCGTGTCGCGGCCGCATCCGCGCTGGGCCGAACAGCATCCGGACGACTGGTGGCACGGCACGCTCGCCGCGCTCGCGGCGCTGCGCGAACGGCACCGCGACGCGTTCGCGGCCGTGCGCGGCATCGGCCTGTCGGGCCAGATGCACGGCGCCGTGCTGCTCGGCCGCGACGACCGCGTGCTGCGCCCCGCGATCCTGTGGAACGACATGCGCAGCGCCGACGAATGCGCGCTGCTCACCGAACGCGCGCCCGATCTTCACGCACTGGCCGGCAACCTCGCGATGCCGGGCTTCACCGCGCCGAAACTGCTGTGGGTCGCGAAGCACGAACCCGACGTGTTCGCGGCGACCGCCTGCGTGCTGATGCCGAAGGATTACCTGCGGTTCCGGCTGACCGGCGCGAAGGTGTCCGATCCGTCGGACGCAGCCGGCACGCTGTGGCTCGACGTCGCGCGCCGCGACTGGTCCGACGCGCTGCTCGCCGCGTGCGGGATGACGCGTGAGCAGATGCCCCGCATCGTCGAAGGCAACGCGCCGTCCGGCACGCTGCGCGCGGACATCGCACGCGAACTCGGGCTGTCGGAGGCCGTCGTGGTGGCGGGCGGCGGTGGCGACAACGCGACGAGTGCACTCGGCATCGGCGCGATCCACGCAGGCGACGGCTTCGTCTCGCTCGGCACGTCCGGCGTGCTGAGCGTGGTCGGCGATCGCTTCATGCCGAACCCCGCATCGGCCGTGCATGCGTTCTGCCATGCGATTCCCGATCGCTGGCAATTGATGAGCGTCGTGCTGTCGGCCGCGAGTTGCCTGCGCTGGGTCTGCAAGCTGACCGGCACCGACGAGCCCGCGCTGCTCGCCGAAGTCGAAACGCTCGACGCCGACGCGCTCGCGACGGCCCCGCTGTTCCTGCCCTACCTGTCCGGCGAGCGCACGCCGCACAACGATCCGTACGCGCAAGGCGTGTTCTTCGGGATGACGCATGCGACCGAACGCGCGCATCTCGGCTATGCGGTGCTCGAAGGCGTGACGCTCGGCCTCGCCGACGGCCTCGACGCGCTGCATGCGGCCGGTGTCGAAACCGACCAGCTGTCGCTGATCGGCGGCGGCGCGCGCAGCGCGTTCTGGGCGCAGCTGATCGCCGATGCGCTGAACGTGCGCACGCGCCAGCACGGCGGCGGCGAAACCGGCGCGGCGCTCGGCGCGGCGCGGCTCGGCTGGCTGGCCGTCGGCGGCGATCCGCATGCGGTGCTGACCAAGCCGCCGGTGCGCGCCGAATACGCGCCCGATGCGGCACGCCATGCGCTGCTGCGCGAACGCCTCGACGCGTTCCGCGCGCTGTACCGTCACGTGCAGCCGCTGTACGAACCGTCGCGCACGCGGCTCGCATAAGCGCCGCACGTCACGCGTGGCGGCCATCGGCCGCGTGCGCGACATGCGGTACAGTGGATGCCGTCATGCGGCCCGCGGGGCGGCCCCCAGGGCGGCCCCCCCAGATCCGAACCGAATCGCTATCGTGTCCAAGTCCTCAGAAAAACTCGATCTCGCCACGCGTGCCGCGTGGCTCTACTACGTCGCGGGCGACACGCAGAACGAAATCGCGGAAAAGCTGCAGGTGTCGCGCCCGGTCGCGCAGCGTCTCGTCGCGTTCGCGGTCGAGAAGAACCTGATCCGCGTGCGCGTCGACCACCGGCTCGCCGACTGTCTCGATCTCGGCGCGCAGCTGTCGAAGCGCTACGGCCTCGCGATGTGCGAAATCGTGCCCGTCGATGCCGATGCGCCCGACGCGATCGACCGCAAGCTCGCGGTCGCCGGCGCGCAGGTGATGGAGCGCTACCTGAACGAAACGCGGCCGATGGTGATCGCGGTCAGCAGCGGCCGGACGCTGAAGGCCGCGGTCGCGCAGATCGCGCAGATCGACCGCCCGCAGCACCGGCTCGTGTCGATGGTCGGCGCGATCGCGGCCGACGGTTCGTCGAACCGCTACGACGTCGCGCAGTACATCTCCGAGAAAACCGGCAGCAAGCACTTCCTGCTGCCCGCGCCGCTGTTCGCCGACAGCGACGCCGAGCGCGCGCAGTGGTGCAATCACCGGCTGTACCGGATCGTCGAGGCGCTGTCGGGCAAGGCCGACGTCGCGTTCGTCGGGATCGGCAACATCGGCCCGCACTGCCCGCTCTACGAAGACGGCTTCATCACCGAACAGGAGCGCGACGAGATGACCGCGCTCGGCGCGGTGGCCGAGTTGCTCGGCGTACCGATCGACGCGCAGGGCACGCAGATCGCCGTGTCGACGAGCGCGCGCGTGACGAGCGTCGCGCTCGCCACGCCGCCGAAGCTGCCGACGATCGCGTTCGCCGGCGGCCCGAAGAAACACGACGCGGTGATTGCCGCGCTGCGCGGCGGCTGGCTGTCGGGGCTCGTCACCGACGAAGCGTGCGCGCGCGCCGCGCTCGCCGCGAAAGCGGCCTGACGCCGAAGCCGCGCGCGGCTGTCGAACGCTCACGCTGCTTGCGGCGCGGAAACGCATGTCGGCGCGCACGCCACGCACCGACCCACGCAGCCGCCAGCAGCGCGACGAGCACCCACGGAATCGCACCGGCGCCCGTTGCGCCGAGCAGCATTCCGCCCGCGATGCCGCCGCCCGCGATCGCGAGGTTCCACACCGTCACGAGCATCGACTGCGCAACGTCGGCCGCCTCCCCCGCCGCATTCGCGGCGGCCGTCTGGAACAGCGTCGGCGCACCGCCGAACGCGAGCCCCCACAACGCGACGCCCGCATAGACGATCGCCATGCCGGAACCTGCGCCGAGCATCGCCGCCGCGATCGCGAACAGCGCGATGCTGGCGAGCGTCAGGCGTCGCTGCGCGGCGCCGATCCACGCGCCCGTCAGCGCGATGCCGACCAGCGACGCGAGACCGAACACGAGCAGCACCGCATCGACCTGCGCGCCCATCCGCACGCCCGCGAGAAACGGCGCGACGTACGTGTACAGCATGTTGTGCGCGAGCACGTACGCGAACATCACGGTCAGCACCGGCCGCACACCGGGCAGCGTCATCACGCCGAGCACCGGCTCGCGCGCGCCGGCCTGCTGCCCCGGATAGTCGGGCACGCGTACGCGAATCCAGCCGATCAGCGCCAGCGCCGCGACCGTGATCCCCGCGAACGCGACGCGCCAGCCGAACATCGCGCCGAGCGCGGTGCCGGCCGGAATGCCGATCGACATTGCTGCCGGTATGCCGAGCATCGCGACCGCGATCGCCCGGCCGCGCAGCGACGGGTCGACCAGCCGGCTCGCGTAGCCCGCCAGCAGCGCCCACAGCAGCCCGGCGGACATCCCGGCGACGAAGCGCGCGGCCAGCGTGAGCGCGTAGTACGGCGACGCGGCCGTCACCGCATTCGACACGACGAACCCGGCGAGCGCCGCGAGCAACAGGCCGCGCCGGCGCATCGCGCGCGTCGCGGCGACGAGCGGAATCGCCGCGACGATCGAGCCGAGCGCATAGACAGTCACCAGTTGGCCGATCAGCGCTTCGGTCACGTGCAGGTCGACGCTCATCAGTGGCAGCAGGCCGGCCGGCAGGGCTTCGGTGAGCACCGTGATGAAGCCGGCAGTGGCAAGCGCGAGCAGGTTCGCGACGGGCAGGCGCTCGCGGCCCGGTGCAGACGAGCCGGCTGCAGAATCGGCAGCCCGGTCGGCGGCGGACGCGGAAGCGGACGGAGAAGCGGATACGCATTCGCTCATGCCGCGCTCCGGTCGTCGACGCCATACACCGCATCGCGCACGTCGGTGACGATGCGCCCGTGCATCCCTTCGTACAACGTATTGGTCAGCGCGACGACCGTCAGCCCGGCCGCACGGTCGACGAACCACGCATGCCCGTACGCGCCGCCCCAGCGCCAGGTGCCGACCGACTCCGGCGACTGCGCGGCCGCCGGATCGCGCAGCACCGAAAAGCCGAGCCCGAAACCGAATCCCGGCGCATCCGGCAAGTCGTGCGCGCCCGGCTGCACCCGCGCCATCTCGTCGATCCAGCGCGGTGCGAGCCAGCCGTCGAGGCCCGTGCGCAGCGTATCGAGCAGCGTCAGGCAATCGTGCGCGGTGCCGACCATGCCCGCGCCGCCCGACGGCCACGCGGTGGCATCGAACGCGCGCGCCGTCTCGAAGCGGATACCGACCGTGCCGTCGAACACCGGCACGAGATCGTCGTCGGCCATCCGGCGCGGCGCGCCCGGCGTGCTCACGTAAGGCGTCGCGACGCGCGCGGCGTCATGCGCGACGAATCCGGTATCGGCCATCCCGAGCGGTGTCGTGACGAGCGCGGCCACGGCCTGCGCGAGCGGGCGGCCGTCGACCGCCTCGATCAGCGCGCCCACCACGTCGGTCGCGAGCGAGTAGCCCCACGACGTGCCGGGCGCGAACTGCAGCGGCACGCCGGCGATGCGCCGCACGTTCTCGGCGAGCGACAGGCTCGCGCGATCCATCCCGTCGGATACGCCTGCACGCGCATACGGGCCGTCGCCGTCCGCTTCGAAGAAGCGATAGCCGAGCCCGGCCGTATGCGACAGCAGATGGCGCAACGTGATGTTCGCGGGCGTGCCGTCCGCGAGCGTCGGCGTGAACGCGGGGAGCCAGCGCGCGACCGGCTCGTCGAGCCCGATGCGGCCTGCCGCGACCAGCCGCATCGCGGCGGCCGTCACGATCGGCTTCGACACCGACGCGAGCCGGAACACCGTGTCCTCGCGCATCGGCGTGCCGGCTTCGCGATCGGCCAGCCCGGCCGCGCGTGCATAACGCAATTCCCCGTCGCGGGCGACCAGCACGACCGCGCCGACCACGCGCGCGTCGGCCAGTGCGCGATCGAGCACGGCGTCGAGCCGCGCGCGCAGCGCGGCGTCCGGTTCTCCGCGGTGGGTGGTGACAGGCAGGGATGACATGGCGTGACCTCGAACGATGAAGGAACGCCCATCGTAGGGAGCCAGCGCGGGACGAAAAACCGGGGTAGAGTTCCGGACACTCCGGACATCGATGTCCGCAATCGGGAACCTGCATGGAAAATCTGGGCGGTTTCGTCGTATTCGTTCAGGTCGCGGAAACGCGCAGCTTCGTCGCGGCCGGCCGCGCGCTCGGGCTGTCGGCGTCGGCGATCGGCAAGCGCATCGCGCGCCTGGAAGCGCGCCTGAACGTGCGACTGTTTCACCGCAGCACGCGCAGCATCACGCTGACGGCCGAAGGCGCGCGCTTTCTCGAACGGTGTCGGCGCGTGATCGCGGAGATCGACGCGGCCGAGCAGGAACTGACGCACAGCGCCGAAGCGCCGCGCGGGCGGCTGCGCGTGAGCCTGCCGACGATCGGCACGCTGCTGCTGCCGGTGCTCGCCGATTTCATGGCCGCGTATCCGGAGATCGAGCTCGACATCGATTTCAGCGACCGGCTCGTCGACGTCGTCGACGAAGGGTTCGACGTGGTGCTGCGCACCGGCCAGCCGTCGGATTCGCGGCTGTCGTCGCGGCGGCTCGGCCATTTCCGCCAGCACCTCGTCGCGTCGCCCGACTATCTCGAGCGGCACGGCACGCCGCGCACGCCGGCCGATCTCGCGCGGCACCGCTGCCTGCACTACCGCTTCCCCAGCAGCGGCCGGCTCGAGATCTGGCCGTTGCGCGCGTCGCGCGCCGGCACGCCGCCGGAGGTGCCGGTATCGATGGTCAGCAACAACGCGGAAACACGGCTGTGCTTCGCGCTGCGCGGGCTCGGCATCGCCTGCCTGCCCGAGTTTTTCGTACACGGCGCGCTGGCCGACGGCACGCTGCGCACGGTGCTCGACGAACACGTCGAGAGCCGCACGCCGTTCTACGTACTGTGGCCGTCAGGCCGCCATCCGACGCCGAAGCTGCGCGCGTTCGTCGACTACGTGGCCGAGCACCTGCGCCTCTGAGCACCGCAGGCGCACGTGCCGACGCGTCACGCCGCCTTCGCGTGCACGCTCAGCCGCCGGAACGCCTGCCCGTTTTCGTCGAACAGATGGCAGTGCTCGGCTTCCGCATGCACGTGCAGCGCGTCGCCGGTCCGGTACGTGTCGAGCGGCGGAATCCGCGCGATCAGTCCGTCCGGCGCGACAGGTGACTCCGCATACAGATACGCGGCGTCACCGAGCGACTCGACGGCCATCGTCCTGGCAGCGACGCCGGTAGCCGCGGCTTCGACTTTCAGGTGCTCGGGCCGCACGCCGACCGTCACCGCCGCACCGCGCTGCAGCCCCGCCGCGTCGACCGCGACGCGCTGTGTCTCGCCGCTGTCGAAACGCACGAGCACGCCGCCCGCGTCGACCGATTCGACGGTGCCCTTCAGGAAGTTCATCTTCGGCGAACCGATGAAGCCCGCGACGAACTGGTTCGCCGGCGCGTGGTACAGCTCGTTCGGTGTGCCGACCTGCTGCACCGCGCCGCCCGACAGCACGACGATCTTGTCGGCGAGCGTCATCGCCTCGACCTGGTCGTGCGTCACGTAGATCATCGTCGTCTTCAGCTCGTCGTGCAGCCGCGCGAACTCCAGCCGCATCTTCACGCGCAGCGCCGCGTCGAGGTTCGACAGCGGCTCGTCGAACAGGAACACCTTCGGCTTGCGCGTGATCGCGCGGCCGATCGCGACGCGCTGCCGCTGGCCGCCCGACAGCTGCTTCGGCTTGCGGTCGAGCAGGTGGTCGATGTGCAGGATCTTCGCGGCCTGCTTCACGGCCTGGTCGATCTCCGGCTTCTTCGCGCCCGCGAGCTTCAGGCCGAACGCCATGTTGTCGTACAGCGTCATGTGCGGGTACAGCGCATACGACTGGAACACCATCGCGATGCCGCGCTTCGCGCTCGGCACGTCGTTGACCTTCGCGCCGTCGATCACCAGGTCGCCGCTCGAAATATCCTCGAGGCCGGCGATCATCCGCATCAGCGTGGATTTGCCGCAGCCGCTCGGGCCGACGAACACGACGAATTCGCCGTCGGCGATGTCGAGGTTCACGTTGCGCAGCACTTCGGTGTCGTCGTAGCGCTTCGCGATGTTGCGCAGGAGCACGCTTGCCATGATCTGTCTCCGTTCGTTCGTGATGCGCCGCGTCGAACGCGGCGCGCAATCATTCGTGGTGGCTAGTTCGGCAGCACCGCGCCGGTCGCCTGCCAGCGCGCGACGTAGCCGGGCAGCTCGTGCATGTCGTCGAACACGTGACGCGCGCCGATGCCGCGCAGCGCGTCGATCTGCGCGGCCGACGCATGCCCGCCGCCGACGAAGCCGAGCACGGTCATGCCGGCCGCGGCGGCCGCGGTGATGCCGGTCACGCTGTCCTCGACCACGAGGCACTGGGCCGGCGCGACGCCGAGCGTGCGCGCCGCCGCGAGATACACGTCGGGCGCCGGCTTCGGCCGCGCGACGGCGTCCGCGCAGAACAGCCGGTCGCCGAAGAAGCGCGCGAGGCCCGTGCGGGTCAGCGCCGCCTCGACGTACGCGCGGTAGCTGTTGCTCGCGCAGGCCGTCGTCAGTTCAATCGCGGCCAGCGCCGCATCGATGCCGTCGACCATCGGCGCATTGACGGCCGCCGCCTCGACCGCGGCGCGAATTTCGACGACGTCGTCGTTCGACAGCGTGCGGCCGAGCGCGTCGCTCGCGCCGGCCAGCACGCGCTCGATGCGCAGCCCGAGCAGCGGCATCACGGCCGGCCGCGCATCGACGCCCGGCCAGCGGGCATCGAGTTCGCGCACGAGCACGTCGGCCGCCACCGCCTCGCTGTCGATCAGTACGCCGTCGCAATCGCAGATCAGGACGTTCGTCGCGGTCATTTGACGGCTCCGAACGTGAGCCCGCGCACGAGCTGCTTCTGCGACAGCCAGCCGACGATCAGGATCGGCGCGACCGCGAGCAGCGAAGCGGCGGACAGCTTCGCCCAGAACAGCCCCTCGGGGCTCGAGTACGACGCGATGAACACGGTCAGCGGCGCCGCGTTCGAACTCGACAGGTTGATGCTCCAGAACGCCTCGTTCCACGACAGGATCACGAGCAGCAGCGCGGTGGATGCGAGCCCCGGCAGCGCCATCGGCATCAGCAGGTAGACGATCTCCTGCCAGGTCGACGCGCCGTCGATGCGCCCCGCTTCGAGGATGTCCTTCGGGATTTCGTTGAAGTACGTGAAGGTCATCCACACCGCGATCGGCAGGTTGATCAGCGTGTAGACGATCACGAGGCCCGACACGGTATCGAGCAGCCCCGCGTTCTTCCACAGCAGGTAGATCGGCACCAGCACGCCGACCGACGGCATCATCTTCGTCGACAGCATCCACAGCAGCACCTTCTGCGTGCGGTGGTTCGGGAAGAACGCCATCGCGTACGCGGCCGGCACCGCGAACAGCAGCGAGATCACCGTGACGCCCGCCGAGATCAAAACCGAGTTCCATGCGAACGCGAAGTAGTTGCTGCGCGCGAACACCTCGCGGAAGCTGTCGAGCGTCGGGATGAAGAACAGCGTCGACGCATACGCCTGCTGCTCGGTCTTGAACGCGGTGATCGCCATCCAGAAGATCGGGAAGAACAGCAGGAGCGCGATCAGCCACGCGAGCGTGCCGGGCAGCGCGCGCCGCACGAGGTCGAACACGGCCGGCACGCGCCGGCTTTCGAAGGTCAGATCGCTCATTTTTCGTACTCTCCCTTCAGGTTGCGTGCGAGCATCCGAACGAGGAAGAACGACACGACGTTCGCGACCACGACGGCGATGATGCCGCCCGCGGACGCAAGGCCGACGTCGAACTGCTGCAGGCCGAGCGCGTAGATCAGGTACGACAGGTTGGTCGTCGCGTCGCCGGGACCGCCGCCGGTCGTCGTGTAGATCTCCGCGAAGATCGAAAGCAGGAAGATCGTCTCCATCATCACGACCACGGCGATCGCGCGCTTCAGGTGCGGCAGCGTGATGTAGAAGAACATCGCGATCGGGCCCGCGCCGTCGATGCGCGCCGCTTCCTTCTGCTCCTGGTCGAGCGACTGGATCGCGGTGAACAGGATCAGGAACGCGAACGGCAGCCACTGCCACGCGACGATGATGATCACCGCGGTGAGCGGGTAATCGGCGAACCAGTCGATCGGCGTCATCCCGAGCGCGCGCATCGCGTTCGCGACGAGCCCGTACACCGGATGCAGGATCATGTTCTTCCAGATCAGCGCGGACACGGTCGGCATCACGAAGAACGGCGCGATCGCGAGCAGGCGCGCGACGCCCTGCCCGTAGAACTTGCGGTCGAACAGCACGGACATCAGCACGCCGCCGATCACCGTGATCGCGAGCACCGCGCCGATCAGCACGAGCGTGTGCCAGATCGCGGGCAGGAACGACGGATCGGTCGCGAGGAAGCGGTAGTTGTCGAACCCGGCGAAGCCCTTCACGTCCGGGTTCAGCAGGTTGTAGCGCGAGAACGAATACCAGATCGTCATCGCGAGCGGAATCGACATCCACAGCAGCAGCACCGCGACGGACGGCGAGACGAGCCAGCTCGCGCCGCCGCGCGCGCGGCGCGGCGCGCCGGGCGGCGACGACGCGTCGCCGACCGACGGCGCGTGAGCGTGGCTCAGGGGAAGACGCAGGTGACGCATGATCGGAGTCCCTCCGGTTGATGCGCGGGCGCGAAGGCCAGCCCGCCTGTCAGCTTCGACGACGCGCACCGTGCGCCACCGCGCACGGTGCGGGCCGCGTTACTTCTTGTAGCCGGCCTGCCGCACCGCGCGGTCGGCGGCGGCCTGCCCGGCGGCAAGCGCCTGGTCGACCGTCATCTGGCCGGCCACCGCACCCGCGATCGACTGGCCGACCACCGTGCCGAACGACTGGAATTCAGGAATCCCGACGTACTGCACGCCCGTGTACGGCACCTTCTTCAGCGACGGATCGTTCGGGTCGGCCGTCTCGATCGCCTTCAGCACGAAGTCCGAGAACGGCGCGGCGGCCTTGTACTCGGGGCGCTGATAGGTCGACGTGCGCGTGCCCGGCGGCACCGACGCCCAGCCTTCGTCCTTGCCGACCATCTCGATGTACTGCTTCGACGTCGCCCACGCGATGAACTTGCGTGCGGCGTCCTGCTGCTTCGATGTCTTCGGCACGGCCAGCGCCCACGCCCACAGCCAGTGCGAGCCCTTCGGCGTGGCGGCGACCGGCGCGGCCGCGAAGCCGATCTTGTCGGCCACCTGCGACTGCTGTTTGTTATAGAGCATGCCGGCCGCGACCGTCGCATCGATCCACATCGCGCACTTGCCCGACGCGGTGAGGGTCAGGTTCTCGTTGAAGCCGTTCGAGCTCGCTCCCGGCGGGCCGTTCTTCTTCAGCAGGTTCACGTAGAAATTGATCGCCTTCTTCCACTCGGGCGACGTGAGCTGCGCATTCCAGTTCTCGTCGAACCAGCGGCCGCCGTACGTGTTCACGACGGTCGACACGTACGCCATGTTCTCGCCCCACCCGGCCTTGCCGCGCAGGCAGATCCCGTAGGTGCCCTTCGCCTTGTCGGTGAGCTTGTCCGCGAATTCGGCGATCTGGTCGTAGGTCGGCTGGTCGGGCATCTTCAGCCCCTTCGCCGCGAACAGGTCCTTGCGGTAGAACGTCATCGAGCTCTCGACGTAGAACGGCAGCGCGTACAGCTGGCCGTTGTACGACAGGCTGTCGCGCGCGGTCTTCACGATGTCGTTCAGGTCGTAGTCGGCGGGCAGGCCCGTCATCGGCGCGAGCCAGCCGCGCTTGCCCCACTGCGGCGTCTCGTAGGTGCCGATCGCCATCACGTCGAACTGGCCGCTGCCGGTCGTGATGTCGGTCGTCGCGCGCTGGCGCAGCACGTTCTCCTCGAGGATCACCCAGTTCAGCTTGATGTCCGGGTTCGCCTTCTCGAAGGCCGGCGACAGCTTCTTCAGCTCGATCATGTCGGGATTGTTCAGCGTCGCGATCGTCAGCGTGCCGGCGGACGCGGCGCAGGCCGCCGTCGCGAGCGCGGCTCCGGCGAAGCAGCGTGCGGCGGCGTCGAGCATCTTTCGTTGCATGGCATGTCTCCTGTGTTTGTTCGAAGTGTCGTCGGTACTGCGTTTCCTTCGCGGCCCGTCACGCCGGCCGCTGCATTCCGCACGCGCGCGCATAGTGCGCGATCACGTCGCGTATCCGGTGCCGCACCCACGCGCGCGGCTCTTTCGCCAGGCCGCCCGCACGGCAGGCTGCGTAGACGTCCGGCAACCACTGCGCGACGAGCGTTTCCGGCACCGGCTGCCGCGCCAGGTTGTCGAACAGTTGCTCGACCGCGGCCGCGACAGCCGGCTGCAGCCAGTAGTAGCGGATCCGGTCGCTGTAGCTGAACTGGCGCGCGAGCCGCTGCTCGGTTTCGTCGCCGCGGTAGTACGGTGCCCAGTGCTCGGGCTGCGCGCGCATCGCGGCATCGACGACGTCGCGCAACCGCGAGCGCTGCGCGACGTCGTCGATCAGCGCGTCCTCGATGAAGGTCAGCGCGAACAGCGCCTCGCGCAACGCGAACGTCAGCGCGGGGCCGACCTTCAGCACCGCGAAGTGGTCGCGCACGAGCGCGGCGAGTGCACCCTCGGTCTGGTAGTCGGTCGAATGCGCCTCGAACACGAGGCCCGGTGTCTGCAGGATACTCGCGCCGAGCGACGCGGCCTTGGCGCTGTCGTAGTCGAGCACGTGGCGATCGTCGAAGTCGACACCCGGCTGCGCGACGATCGCGACGACACGCGTCCACGCGTCGTCGAGCCCGGCCGCTGCGAACGCGTGGCGGTGCGCGTCGAGCGTCGCCGCGATGCTGTCGCTGCGCGTGACCGCGATCTGCGCGATCGCTGCGTCGCCGTCGCCGCCGCTGCCGCTGACTTCGCCGCCCGGCGTCGGCACCTCGGTGCCGATCACGTAGACGGGCGCGATGCCGGCACGTGCCGCCGCGTCTTCCGCCGCGCGGCACAGTTCGGCCGCGCGCGTAGCGATCGTGCGATCGTCGAGCCGCACCGGATCGTCCGCGCACGCCATGCTCGCATCGAGGTGGATCTTTTCGAAGCCGGCTTCGACGTACGCGGCGACCATCGCCGTCGCTTCGCGCATCGCGTCGGCCGCGCGGCGATGCCGCCACGGGTTCGGGCCGAGATGGTCGCCGCCGAGCACGAGCGCCGACGGCGCAAGCCCGCAACGCTGCGCGATCGCGTCGACGTCGCGGCGAAAATCGGCAGGCGTCATGCCCGTATAGCCGCCGAGATGGTTGACCTGGTTGCAGGTCGCCTCGATCAGCAATGGCGAACCGTCCGCGCGCGCCGCTTCGCACGCGGCCTCCAGCACGAGCCGGTGCGCGCTGCAGATCGAATAGATGCCGCGCTGCGCGTCCGCGCGGTTCGCGTCGAAGATCATCCGCAGCACGGCGTCCGCGTGCGCGGTACGCGAACGTTCGGCGAAGGTCGTCAGGCCGGACATGCGATACCTCGTTCGGTCAGGAAGCGGTCGATTTCGGCTGCGCTGCTGTTGCCCTCCATCGGGCCGCGCCGCGTGACCGCGATCGCCCCGGCCGCGTTCGCGCGGCGCAGCGCGGCCTCGATCGGCACGCCGGCGACGAGGCTCGCGACCAGCGTGCCGCCGAAGCAGTCGCCGGCGCCGGTCGGGTCGACTTCGTCGACCTGAAACGCCGGCGCTTCCGCACGGTTCGCGCGGTCGAACGCGACGCTGCCCTGCGCGCCGCGTTTCAGCACGACACGTTCGAGCAGCGGATGCGTCGCGAGCAGGCCCGCGATCGCGCGCTCGGCCGGCTGCGGCCCGCAGAAGAACGGCAGGTCGGCTTCGCTCGGCAGGAACAGGTGGCACGCGGCGAGCATCGCGTCGAGCGCCGCGCGCATCGGGCGAAAGCTCAGCATTTCCGGCCGCACGTTCGGATCGAACGACACCTTCGCGCCGGCGCGCGCGGCCTCGATCACGCCGCGCTGCACCGCCGCGATCGCCGATTCGCTCGTCAGCGACGAGCCCATCACGTGGAAATAGCGGCAGCCGTCGAACATCGCGGTATCGACATCGGACGCGTCGACCCACGCCGCGGCACTGGTCGACAACGTGAAAACGAAGCTGCGCGAGCCGTCGTCGCGATACGCGACGAACGCGGTGCCGGTCGGGCGCGCGACGCGGCGGATGCGCGCGACGTCGACGCCGCCGCGTTCGAGCCGCGCAACGATCGCGTCACCGAACGCGTCGCGGCCGACGCAGCCCGCATACGCAACGCGTGCGCCGAGCCGCGCGGCCTGGTCGGCGAAGATCGCCGGTGCGCCGCTCGGGAACGGCCCCTCGAACAGGCCCGGCGTCTCGAACCCCTGGCCGCGCTCGGCGGCGACGAATTCGGCGAGCAGTTCGCCGGCCACGACGATCTCGGCCATCAGGCGTGCCCTCCCGAAACCGGCGTACAAAGGGTGGCAGCCCGTGGCAGCGGCAATCCAAGCGAACGTGGATGCCACTTCATTCGTTGCTCCGACAAGCCATTGTCGGCGGCGAGAAGGAACGGTACGCGCTTGACAGGCTGTTTCTGCCACGGGTTAGGATCACCGGCATGATTCTTGTCTACCGCTACCGGGTGAAGTCGCTCAACGGGCTGCTTAACAAGCAGAGCCATGCGGTGAACTACGTCTGGAACTTCTGCAACGACACGCAAAAGCACGCGCTCAAGTGGAGCAAGAAGTGGCCAACAGGTTTCGACCTGAATGGATTGACGAGCGGGAGCAGCAAGGAGCTTGGCGTTCACTCCGGCACGATCAACGCAACTTGCGAGCAGTACGCGCAATCGCGCAGCCAGCACCGACGCCCTTACCTGCGCTATCGCGGCAAGAGATCGCTCGGCTGGGTGCCGCTGAAGGGGCGCGACTTGAAGCGCGAGGGTGATGCCTTTCGCTTTGCCGGCAACACCTTTCGCGTGTTCAACAGCAGACCGCTTCCCGAAGGCAAGATCAAGGACGGAACCAGCTTTGCGCAGGACGCGCGCGGCAACTGGTTTCTCAACATCGTGATCGAGGTGCCGGATATTCAGGCCCGCCCAATCCGTTCCGGTGTCGGAATTGATCTCGGCCTGAAAGACTTCGCCACACTTTCGACCGGCGAGAAGCTGCCTAACGATCGGTTCGGTCGATGCGCGGCTGAGAAGCTCGCGAAAGCGCAACGGGCGCGCAAGCACAAGCGACATATCGCGAAGTTGCACGCAAAGGTCGCAAACGCCCGAGCCGATTTCCAGCACAAGCTCGCACTCGATCTGGTGCGGCGGTTCGATTACATCGCGGTCGGCAACGTGTCGGCCACCAAACTCGCCAGAACCAGGATGGCGAAGAGCGTCTACGACGCATCCTGGTCGTCCTTCCGACGCAAACTCCGTTACAAAGCGATCGCGCACGGAGCCACGTTCGAGGAAGTCGACGAAAGCGGCTCTACCCAGTCCTGTTCGGCGTGCGGGTCGAAAGACAGCACGACGCGGCCGAAAGGTATCGCGGGGCTGCGAATAAGAGAGTGGGTCTGCAGTGACTGTGGTGTCGAGCATGATCGTGATACCAACGCTGCGCTAAACATTCTCCGATGCGGACATGCATCGCCAGGTGTGGGAATCCATCGCCTTTAGGCGGCGGAGGACGTCAATTCAGCTCATCCAGTTGCCGCCGTCGACGTTCAGCGTCTGGGCGGTGATGTAGTCGGCATCGGACGACGCGAGGAACAGCGCGGCGCCGGTCAGGTCGCCCGGCACGCCCATGCGGCCGAGCGGCACGGCTTCACCCACCAGCCGCTTCTTCTCGCCGAGCGGCCGGTTCTCGTAGCGCGCGAACAGTGCGTCGACCTGCTCCCACATCGGCGTGTCGACGACGCCCGGTGCGATGCCGTTCACGTTGATCCGGTGCGGCGCGAGCGCGAGCGCGGCCGACTGCGTGTAGCTGATCACCGCGGCCTTGGTCGCACAGTAGTGCGAAACGAGCGCCTCGCCACGACGCCCGGCCTGCGACGACATGTTGACGATCTTGCCGCCACGGCCCTGCTCGACCATCCGCTGCGCGACGGCCTGCATCAGGAAGAACAGCCCTTTCACGTTGACCGAGAACAGCCGGTCGAACACGTCCCACGATTCATCGAGGAGCGGCCGCATGTCGAACAGCGCCGCGTTGTTGAACAGGATGTCGACGCCACCGAAGCGCTCGACCGCCGTGGTGACGATCCGCTCGATGTCGTCGCGGCGCGTGACGTCCGCGGTGACGGCCACCGCGCGGCCGGGGTTCGCCTCGATGAGCCGCGCGAGCGAGCCGCCTGCCGGCTTCAGGTCGACGAGCACGCAGCGTGCGCCCTCGTCCAGATAGCGTTGCGCGACCGCCTCGCCGATGCCGCTTGCGGCGCCCGTCAGGATCGCGACCTTGTCTTCCAGTCTCACTGGCTGTCTCCGGTTCGTTCTGCTTCGACGGCGGCGAGGTGAGCGAACGCTCGCCAACCGATCAATTGCTCTGTTGGTGATCGAATGATCGGATACGCGATTCGCGCTGTCAAGGCGACGTGACGGCTTTCTATGACGCGCTGCGGCACAACGGCGCAGCGTGGCGGCCCGCCGCGCACGCCCGGCAAGGCGCGGCGCGTACGGTGCGGCGCGGTCGGATCGGCAATGAAGGGGACGGAGCAAGGACGGGAACGGGATTTCGCGCTGCACGGCGCGGCGATACGTTATATCATCGCCGTACTTTGTTTCATCGCCCTGCTTCACGCCATGGCTACCTCCTCGTCCATTGACGCCCGGCTGTCCCGGGCCGACGCATTCGCCGCCGAGCACGGGCTCGCGTGGACGCCACTGCGCCGCCAGGTCTACGAACGCGTGCTGGCCGCGCAGCGCCCGATCGGCGCGTACGACCTGCTCGCCGAGCTCGAGCCGCAGCGCGGCCGCGTGCCGCCCACGACCGTCTATCGCGCGCTGGATTTCCTCGTCGAGCACGGCTTCATCCACCGGATCGAATCGAAGAACGCGTTCTTCGCGTGCTGCGAGATCGGCGTGCCGCACGAAGGCCAGTTCCTGATCTGCGACTCGTGCGGCGACACCGTCGAGATTCCCGGCGGCGACCTCGCGAAGCAGTTGTCCGCGAGCGAGCCCGCGCACGGTTTCGAAGTCCACCACCAGGTCGTCGAGCTGAGCGGCCTGTGCGGGCACTGCAAGCACAAGCCCGCACAACGCTGACGCGTTTCGCGCGGCGCCCGCGCCGCCCCTTCCAACGAGGAGTTCCATGTCCATTGCCCTGAAGCGCACGCCGCGGCGTGCCCTGTCGCCTGTCCGCTGGCTCGCCGCCGCCGTTGCCGCCCTGTCGCTCGCGGCCCCCGCGTTCGCGCAGGCCGCGACCGTCAACGTCGTGGCCGCCGAGAATTTCTACGGCGACGTCGCGTCGCAAATCGGCGGCAGCCACGTCTCGGTGACGAGCATTCTCAGCAATCCGGACCAGGACCCGCACCTGTTCGAAGCGAGCCCGAAGACCGCTCGCGCGCTCCAGCACGCGCAGGTCGTGATCTACAACGGCGCCAACTACGATCCGTGGATGAGCAAGCTGCTCGGCGCGTCGAAGCAGGCGAAGCGCGCGACGATCGTCGTCGCCGATCTGGTCGGCAAGAAGGCCGGCGACAACCCGCACCTGTGGTACGACCCGGCGACGATGCCGGCCGCCGCGCGCGCGATCGCGGCCGAACTCGGCCGCGCCGACCCGGCGAACAAGGCCGACTACGACGCGAACCTGCAGAAGTTCGTTGCGTCGCTGAAGTCCGTCGACGACAAGGTTGCCGCGCTGCGCGCGCAGTACAAGGGCGTGCCGGTCACGGCCACCGAGCCCGTGTTCGGCTACATGTCCGACGCGATCGGCCTCGACATGCGCAACCAGCGCTTCCAGCTCGCGACGATGAACGACACCGAAGCGAGCGCGCAGGACGTCGCCGCGTTCGAGAACGACCTGCGCAAGAAGCAGGTGCGCGTGCTGATCTACAACAGCCAGGCCGAAGAACCGATGACCAAGCGCATGCTGAAGATCGCGCGCGACGGCGGCGTGCCGACCGTCAGCGTCACCGAGACGCAGCCGGCCGGCAAGACCTTCCAGCAATGGATGGCCGGCCAGCTCGACGCGCTCTCGACCGCGCTGGCCGCCGGCAAGAAATAAACACTCCGTAACGAAATGACCGTCACTCCTCACGCACTCGCCGTCGATCGCGTCACGCTCGAACTGGGCGGACGCACGATCCTGCGCGACGTCAGCTTCTCGATCGAACCCGGCGAATTCGTCGGCGTGCTCGGGCCGAACGGCGCGGGCAAGACGACGCTGATGCGCGCGGTGCTCGGCCTCGTGCCCGTGTCGGCCGGTACGCTGTCCGTCGGCGGTGCGCCGGTCGTGCGCGGCAACGCGTCGATCGGCTACATGCCGCAGATCAGAAGCGGCCTCGCGAACCGCCGGATGCGCGGCTACGACTTCGTCGCGATGGCCGCCGACGGCCACCGCTGGGGGCTGCCGCACACGACCGCGGCGACGCGCCGCGACGTCGACCGCGTGCTCGATCTCGTCGGCGGCCAGACGCTCGCGCGCCGGCCGCTGTCGGAATTGTCCGGCGGCGAGCGGCAGCGCCTGCTGCTCGCACAGTGCCTGCTCGGCAACCCGAAGCTGCTGCTGCTCGACGAGCCGCTGATCAGCCTCGACCCGAATCACCAGCGCGGCGTCGTCGAACTCGTGCGCAACGTGCAGCGCGAGCTCGGCATCACCGTGCTGTTCTCCGCGCACGAACTGAATCCGCTGCTGAACGCGCTCGACCGCGTGCTGTATCTCGGCAACGGCGTCGCGGCGCTCGGCACCGTCGACGAGGTGATCACGAAGCCGGTGCTGTCGCGGCTCTACGGTTCGCCGATCGACGTGATGCGCGTGAACGGCAAGATCTTCGTGATGTCGGGCGACGTCGAGATCGAGAAGCACGACCACGAACACGAGGACGACGACGGTCACTCGCACGGCGGTGGCGGCGGCCACGGCCATCACCACCACGGACACGCTCATCCCGGGCATTCGCACGATGTTTGAATACGACTTCATGATCAACGCCTTCGCGGCGTCGGGGATCGTCGCGGTGCTCGCGGGCATCGTCGGCTACTTCCTGGTGCTGCGCGGGCAGACCTTCGCCGGCCATGCGCTGTCGCACGTCGGCTTCACCGGCGCGACGGGCGCGGTGCTGCTCGGCATCTCGCCGATCTGGGGGATGGTCGGCTTCACGCTCGCGGCCGGGATCGGGATGGGCGCGCTCGGCGAGAAGCTCGCGGGCCGCGACGTCGCGATCGGCGTGATCCTGTCCGGCGCGCTCGGCTTCGGCCTGCTGTTCCTGCATTTCTATACGTCGTTCGCGACGCAGGTCACCGCGCTGCTGTTCGGCAACGTGCTCGCGGTGAGCCACGACACGCTCGCGGTGCTCGCCGGCATCGGCGCGGTGAGCCTGCTCGCGCTCGCGCTGATCGCACGGCCGCTGCTGTTCGCGTCGCTGCAGCCCGAACTGGCCGAAGCCAAGGGCGTGTCGCTGCGCACGGTGTCGATGCTGTTCCTCGCGGTGTGCGCGCTCGCCGTGGCCGCGGCAACGCAGATCGTCGGCGTGCTGCTGGTGTTCACGCTGCTGGTCGGGCCGGCTGCCGCCGCGCAGAACGTGACGACGCGGCTGTCGACCGGCGTGCTGCTCGCCGCGCTGTTCGCGCTGTTCGAAGCGTGGCTCGGCATCGTGCTCGCGTATCACACCGACTGGCCGACGAGCTTCTGGATCACCGCGCTGTCGGCGCTCGTATACGGCGCGAGCCTGTTGCGGCGCCACTGAGCGCCGCCAGGCGGATCGCCGCCCGAAGGAAATGAAAAAACGCCGGCGTGCCCGAGGGCAGCGCCGGCGTTTTTTCATGCGCGCGATCGTGCGGCGCGCGGTATGCCGCCGTGTGTTTTACCTGCTTCCCTTCCCGCTCATCGTGCGAGCACGCGCGCATGATGCGCGATGTGATCGGCGATGAACGTCGAGATGAAGTAATACCCGTGGTCGTAGCCCGGATGGCGGCGCAGCGTCAGCGGCTGGCCGGCCTTCGCGCACGCGGCTTCGAACACGTCGGGGTTCAGCTGGTTCGCGAGGAACTGATCGGCGAGACCCTGATCGACGAGGATGCCGTCTGCGAACTTCGGCGCATCGGCGCGCGCGACGAGTTCGCTCGCGTCGTGTGCCTTCCATGCTTCGCGATCGGCGCCCAGATAACCCGAGAACGCCTTCTCGCCCCACGGGCAGCGCGTCGGCGCGGCGATCGGCGCAAACGCCGACACCGACCGGTACAGGCCCGGATGGCGCAGCGCAAGCGTCAGCGCGCCGTGCCCGCCCATCGAGTGGCCGAAAATCCCCAACCGCGCGCCGTCGATCGGCAGCTCGGCCGTGACCAGCTCGCGCAGCTCGCCCGTCACGTACGACTCCATCCGGTAATGCGCGGACCACGGCGCCTCGGTCGCATCGACATAGAAGCCCGCGCCGACGCCGAAGTCCCACGCATCGGTTTCGCCCGGCACGCCCGCGCCGCGCGGGCTCGTATCGGGCATCACGAGCGCGATGCCGTGCTGCGCCGCGTATTGCTGCGCGCCGGCCTTGATCGCGAACGTCTCGTCGGTGCACGTGAGCCCCGCGAGATAGAACAGCGCCGGCACGCGGCCGTGCGCGGCCTGCGGCGGCAGGTACACCGAGAACTTCATCGGCAGGCCGATGGCCGCCGAATCGTGACGGTAGAAACGCTGCTCGCCGCCGTGGCACGCATGCGAGGAAACGAGTTCGAGCATCGCGGTGCGCTCCCGGTCAGTACAGCACGACCGAGCGGATCGACTCGCCGGCCTTCATCAGGTCGAAGCCTTCGTTGATCCGCTCGAGCGGCAGCGTGTGCGTGATCAGGTCGTCGATGTTGATCTTGCCTTCCATGTACCAGTCGACGATCTTCGGCACGTCGGTGCGGCCGCGCGCGCCGCCGAACGCCGAGCCCTTCCATTCGCGGCCCGTCACGAGCTGGAACGGACGCGTGCTGATTTCCTCGCCCGCTGCCGCCACGCCGATGATGAACGACTGGCCCCAGCCCTTGTGCGTGCACTCGAGCGCCTGGCGCATCAGCTTCACGTTGCCCACGCATTCGAACGAGTAGTCCGCACCGCCGTCGGTCAGCTGCACGATGTGGTCGACCACGTTCTCGACTTCGTTCGGGTTGATGAAGTGCGTCATCCCGAACTTCTTCGCGAGCTCGACGCGCTTCGGGTTGATGTCGACGCCGATGATCTTGTCCGCGCCGACCATCTTAGCGCCCTGGATCACGTTCAGGCCGATGCCGCCGAGGCCGAACACGACGACGTTCGCGCCCGCCTCGACCTTCGCCGAGTACACGACCGCGCCGACGCCCGTCGTCACGCCGCAGCCGATGTAGCAGATCTTGTCGAACGGCGCGTCCTCGCGCACCTTCGCGACCGCGATCTCCGGCACGACGATGTAGTTCGAGAACGTGGACGTGCCCATGTAGTGGAACAGCGGCTTGCCGTCGAGCGAGAAGCGCGACGTCGCGTCGGGCATCAGGCCCTTGCCCTGCGTCGCGCGGATCTTCTGGCACAGGTTGGTCTTGCGCGACAGGCAGAACTTGCACTCGCGGCATTCCGGCGTGTAGAGCGGGATCACGTGGTCGCCCTTGCGCAGGGTGCCGACGCCGGGGCCGACGTCGACCACGACGCCCGCGCCTTCATGGCCGAGGATCGCCGGGAAGATCCCTTCCGGATCGGCGCCCGACAGCGTGTAGTAGTCGGTGTGACAGATGCCCGTCGCCTTCACCTCGATCAGCACTTCGCCTGCGCGCGGCCCTTCCAGATCGACTTCCTCGATCGTCAGCGGCGCGCCCGCCTTCCATGCAATCGCTGCTTTCGTCTTCATCGTGTGACTCCTGTCGGTGTGTGAGGTCAGCCCGGGTCGGCGCGTCAGCGCTCATGTCGGCCGGCGTGAGTGCGCGAGCACCGACGCCGGCCTCATGCTTCGCACCGGGTTCCATGCAAAGCTGTCGAAGCCGTGCCGTGCGGCATCGCGCACGGCACGGCGAAAGAATCTCGTGCTCGCCATGATGGCCGCTCCGGCCGCGCATCGCGTGCGGGAAACGGTCGCCGGCTTGCCACGATGCGTCATCGCTGACGCAAAAGAACAAGTGTTCGAGTTTAAACGCCCGTCGTGAACCATGCATCCGTTCGCGCATACAGATCGACGAAGCGCGCGTGGCGCGCGGCCAGCGCGCGATCGTCGCGCGGCGCGGCAACCGGCGACGCGGCCGGCGCCAGCGCGTGCAGCGCGTCTTCCCGCCAGTGCCCGATCGCGACGCCCGCGAGCAGCGCGGCGCCGCGCGTCGCGGCGTTCGGGCAGTCGATCGCGTGGAGCGACGCGCCCAGCGCATCGGCCAGCAGCTGGCGCCAGCGCGGATCGACCGAGCCGCCGCCCGCGAGACGCAGCATCGCGACCGGGTCGCCGCGATCGGCGTCGCGGATTGCATCGAGCCCCGCGCGCAACGCGAACGCGACGCCTTCGAACGCGGCGCGCATCATCGCGCCGCGCGTGTCGCCGAGCCCGAGGCCGAGCCAGCCGCCGCGCGCATCGGGGTTCATCCACGGCGATCGCTCGCCCGTCAGGTACGGCAGGAAGCACAGGCGTTCCGACGCCGCGTGGGCAAACGCGTCGTCATACGCATCGGCCCACTGCGCGTAGCCGAGCCAGCCGCGCACGGCTTCGAGCGCGAGCCCGACGTTCTGCATCGCGGCCATCGTGTAATAGCCGCCGCCGGCCGCCGCGCGATAGCGATGCAGCCCGCGTCGCGCGGGCGGCAGCGCATCCGCGAGTACGACGATCTGGCCGCCGCTGCCCGTCGTCAGCAGCGCGTCGCCGGCGGCGGCAAGCCCGCTGCCGAGCGCCGCGCATGCGGTGTCGGCCGCGCCCGTCGCCAGCGGCACGCCGGCCGGCAGGCCAAGCGCCTTGGCAGCCTGCGCGCCGAGCGTGCCGCAGCGCGCGGTCGACGGAAGGACCGGTGCGAACCGGTCGGCCGGCAGGCCGAGCGCGTCGATCAATGCGCCGTCCCATGCGCCGTCGGGCGTCGCGAGCGCGGTCGCGCACGCGTCGCTCGGATCGGCCGCGACGTCGCCGCCCAGCGCGATGCGCAACCAGTCCTTCGGCTGCACGGCCCAGCGCGCGGCGCGCAGCGCTTCGGGTTCATGCGTGGCCAGCCAGCGCAACAGCGGGCCGGCCATGCCCGGCGCGACAGGGTTCGGTGCGATGGCCGAACCGGCGGTGCGCCAATCGGCCGCCTCCGCTTCGCGCACCGCGCGCGTGTCGGGCCACAGCAGCGCGGGCCGCACCGGCTGCCCCGCCGCGTCGATCAGCACGACACCGTGCATCTGCCCCGAGAACCCGATCGCCGCCACCTGCGCACGCTCGTCGGCCGGCAGCCGCGCGGCCGCGCGCACGAGCGCCTGCCACCACGTGTCCGGCGCGATCTCCGCCCAGCCGGGCTGCGGCGACAACAGCGCATAAGGTTCGCTCGCGACCGCCCGCTCGACGCCGTCGGCGTCGAGCGTGACGAGTTTGACGGAGCCGGTGCCGAGGTCGATTCCGAGCAGGCGCATGACGTGAGGGCGAATTCGAATGAACGGATGTCGATGATAACGGGATCGCGATGCGCGCCCCGTTTTTCGCCGCCACAGCGACAGGCCGAAAGCGCGGTCACCGGCCGGGTTCCACCCGGCTGCACCTTGCAGGCAAAAGCGGCCGTTCACGGGTTAACCCGGCACGATTTTTCCCAGGCACTTTTTGCCACTATGCCGCCCGCCCGATACACACCATAAAGCGGCCGATATTTGGCACGGGGGCCAGCGCTATTTTGAAGGGCTATAAAACCGGGAAACCTCACTCCTGCGGCTGTTTCCCGATGATCGACACCCTGTTGCATGCCGAAATGGCATATCGAACCAGCAAAGAACGGAATAGGACCCAGCGCTCTTGTTGCGTTGATTCATTCCGCATAACTTCGTATCACCCCGAAAACAAGATCATGGAGTGAGACAGATGCAACCGAACACGGTCCATCCGTGCGATGAGGTGCTGCCGACCGGCAAGCTGGTAACGCTTGGCCTGCAACACGTCCTCGTCATGTACGCCGGCGCTGTCGCCGTGCCGCTTATCGTCGGCGCCGCGCTCAAGCTGCCGAAAGACCAGATCGCGTTCCTGATCAGCGCCGATCTGTTTTCGTGCGGCATCGCCACGCTGATCCAGACGCTCGGCCTGTGGATCTTCGGGATCCGCCTGCCCGTCATCATGGGCTGCACGTTCGCGGCAGTCGGCCCGATGATCGCGATCGGCACCAACCCCGGCCTCGGCATCCTCGACATCTTCGGCTCGACCATCGCGGCCGGCATCATCGGCATCGTGCTCGCGCCGATGATCGGCAAGCTGTTGCGGTTCTTCCCGCCCGTGGTCGTCGGCACGGTGATCGCGGTGATCGGGCTGTCGCTGATGGAAGTGGGCATCAACTGGGCGGCAGGCGGTGTCGGCAACCCCGAATACGGCAGCCCCGTCTATCTCGGCCTGTCGCTGCTCGTGCTCACGCTGATCCTGCTGATCAACAAGTACGGCCGCGGCTTCGTCGCGAACATCTCGGTGCTGCTCGGCATCGTCGCCGGCTTCGCGATCGCCTTCGCGATCGGCCGCGTGAACACCGACGGCGTCGCGCACGCACCGTGGGTCGGCTTCGTGATGCCGTTCCACTTCGGCCTGCCGCACTTCGACCCGCTGTCGATCGTGACGATGGTCACGGTGATGTTCGTCACGTTCATCGAATCGACCGGCATGTTCCTCGCGGTCGGCGACATGGTCGATCGCCCAGTCAACCAGGAGCGCCTCGTGCGCGGCCTGCGCGTCGACGGCCTCGGCACGCTGATCGGCGGCATCTTCAACTCGTTCCCGCATACGTCGTTCTCGCAGAACGTCGGCCTGATCGGCGTGACGGGCGTGAAGAGCCGTTTCGTGTGCGCCACCGGCGGCGTGATCCTCGTGCTGCTCGGCCTGTTCCCGAAGATGGCGCAGGTCGTCGCATCGGTGCCGCCGTTCGTGCTCGGCGGTGCGGGCATCGTGATGTTCGGGATGGTGGCGGCGAACGGCATCAAGGTGCTGTCGAAGGTCGACTTCGTGAACAACACGCACAACCTGTTCATCGTCGCCGTGAGCGTCGGCATGGGCCTCGTGCCGGTCGTGTCGCCGCACTTCTTCTCGAAGCTGCCGCCCGCGCTCGCCCCGATCCTGCACAGCGGCATCCTGCTGGCATCGGCGACGGCCGTGATCCTCAACATCGTGTTCAACGGCGTGAAAGGCGAGAAGGACGCACGCTGCGACATCCGCCGCGCCGGACACGACTTCGACGGGCGTCCCGCCGACGTGCATCACTGATCGCCTCACGACGGGCGTCCGCGCGGAGAAGCGGTAACGAAAAACGCCACGGCATGCCGTGGCGTTTTGCTTTGCGGGGCTGGATTGTGCGCGGTGATCGGTCGGACGGTCATCGCGCGTGAAAGCGGGTCGCCCACGGGCGCGGCACACGATGCTCGCTGGCCACGCAGGCTGACTGGACCGGCGCGATAAGCGACACCGGAGCCCGATACGCGCATCGTCATCCCGACCATCTTCGCGCCGCGCGATTCGAGCACGCAAAATAAAACGCCACGGACTTTCATCCGCGGCGTTCTTGTTTCCGCAACCAGCCGGTTCGAAAGACAAGCGCGGTAAACCGCGCGTGCCCTTCCTTGCTTGCGCTTACCCGTTCGTCGCCGTTGCCGACGCAGGCGCCGGAGCGGCCGCCTTGTCGTAGTCGACCGGTGCATCCGGCGCGCGCGGCGTTTCGCCGGCCCGCTCGATCCACCCGCCGCCCAGCGAACGGTACAGGTTGACCAGGTTGGTCCAGCGTGCCAGACGCGCATTGATCAGCGACTGCTGCGCGCTGTACAGGTCCGTCTGCGCGGTCAGCA